>SLQC01000080.1 GCA_007131625.1 Balneolales bacterium
TGATACTGCTTGTTCAATGTCAAGCATTATTCCCGTTCGTGTTGGCTCATTTAAAATTTTCTTACTTTCGACAGGCTGCATTAAACGGCTTCAGGCTTCAGTGTGATACCAATTTCCTGGATTATTTGCGTCTGACTGGTAAAGGGGTTTCTATGAATCAGTTCATCAGTCTGGCCGGTGCGGTCCAGACGCTGGACTGTCCGAGCGGTGTTTCGTCCTCGTTCTTCCAGTTCTGGAAGTCGGCGCCGCTGCAGCCGGGGATCGTGCACATTTTCAACTCCCATAGTGTCAACATCTATAGCGGGAGATGCCACATCTTTTGGCCGCATCTTTTCCGAAGCGGTTGGAAAGCGAACGATGCCGGCTACCTGGTTTCCTGCTTGATGGCAACGACGGTTGCAAATCCATGCTTGTGCGGTTTCCCGTGGATGAGATCATCCTCCACCCTCTCCTCATACCGGACAACCCTCAGATTGTATTCCAAAACCAGATCCAGCAGTTCGTTATATCTGAAATAGTGCCTGATCATGTTTGTCAACTCGCTTTGTTCAGGGGAAGATGAAGCGAATCCGGGATCGTCTATCGTATGCACCATGAGATACAGCGCCCCGCCGGGTTTCAGCCAGGAAACAATCGAAGGAAGGAGTTTTTGTGTCTGCACAACAGGAATATGGTCCAGTCCCGTTGCTGAAGTTATCAGATCGAATTGATTTATATCGGCTTTGAATTCCGTGAAATCCATGCAATGTGTTGTCAGGCCAACGGATACGTTTTGGGTTTGTGCGAACTTTTCGAGTTTGTTTATCCCAACTTGAGAGACATCGATGGCGGTGACATCAAATCCCGTTTTTAGCAAAAACAGTGTGTCCCTACCGTCCCCGCAGCCCAGGTCAAGCGCAGATCCGGTTAAACCCTCCGCCTCAACAAAGTCCTTCAGTTCAACAGACGGCGCGAGTCCAAAATTGAGATCATCACTGGTGGAATAGAATTCGTCAAAGCTTTTGTATTTCATCCTGTACAATCAATAAATCAACATTTCCGGGGGATTGTGCCCAAAGCGCGAAGTATCTCCGGCATCGGATGAGCGGAACGGCTGCGAAATAGAGGGTGCCTTCTCATCCAGCACGATTTCAACTTCAGATTCTCCTGCATATGTCGACAGTTTCGGCACGTTGTTTGCATATGTCGAAATTTAACGAATTTTTCGATATCTATACCTGTCCCATCCCCATAAACCCCCGGATTTCATGACCTGTCACCCGGACCGACCCGTAACAACCTCCCCCTGCTGCCTCCGAAGGCCGGCATAGAATCCCCTGAAGTGCTGAAGATGGCAATTGCAGCCAACAGGTCGGTAGAGAAAAATTGTATCTGAACAGGCCGCTGTTCAATCTGTTATCGGGTAACTGATCTGTTGAGAGGGTTTGCTCGTACGACACAGACGGGCGAAATAACCGGTCAGGCTTATACCGTCGGCCACCGTAGAGGTAAGGATGATCAGCTCCCTGAATTTGAGCTCCATGAGTTTGTTATCCGGTGTAGCCGTTTTAAATCATTATTGAAAAATAAATACCGGGCCACAGATTACCCTATTCATTCCGCGCGCTCAATCCCAAAGGGTTGCGTGTAGGTTCTGCCGCTCTCACTAACGACCACGGCCCGTATAAAACGGGCGTAGTCGGGTACCTCGGCGAGTGAGATCTCCGCTTCGTTGTGAATGATCCGGCTGTCGTCTATTTGCGGATCGTGGGTGATCCACTCGAATTCCACAGGTTCGCCGGAGAGAACCAACCGGATCCGGTCTTCGTTCGATTCAATATTCAAAATACGAATATCGGAAGGCTCGCCCCGCTCTTCAGGGACAAACAGGTAGAAATGCCCGTTGACAATGGCATCGGTAAAAGTTGCCAGCGAAAGGTCTTCCAGCAGGAAGGTGTTGCGATTTCTCCCCAAATGATCGTTGCCGTGCGTATCGTCGTTTGCAAAGCCCCAGGCAGGCCGGTCCGGCATGAGACGGTGAAGCACACGGTCCCACTTCGCACGGTCGACCGGGTAACGGTCCACCTGATTATAGATCTCCATGCCGACCAGGTGGTCGAAGGTTTCGTAGTGATCGACGTACCAGTCGACATCCCGGTCATAGCGGCCCGGATGGAAGAACATGGCGATGCCACCAAGTTCCTCGATCGCCTGAAACGACTCCGTCTCTTCTTCCGGCCCGTCGGCGTAATCGGTGTTATAGCTGCCATGATGGTGTGATTTTGATATTTCGCTGCCTTCGACCGACAACATGCCCAGTTCGTCAGGATCGCGATCCTGCCACTCTTCGTTGGCCCTGTCGCCAAAGGTGCCATCCCTGCAGCCGTGTTCCATGTCCTTGATCTGGTGAAAAATGGCATTGAGCTCTGTCCAGGGATAAAGTGTTTGCGGGCGGACTTCGTAATGGCAAGTATCGTGATCGGTCAGTGCAAGAATGTGATAGCCCAGATCATGATAATGGTCTATCGACTCATGAGGGTCGTGGCGGCCGTCAGAATAGGTAGTATGCGTGTGCAGGTTGGCATCGTGGTAGTTGATGGCCTCCCAGTTGACCTCTTCATAAGGGTTGATGAAGCGGTCCCGATCTGCAGTGATCCATAGAATGCCAATGACAATGAGAATGGCTGCCAGAACAGCCAGCAAAATGAATTTTATTCGGTTCATAGGTATTAAAGATAGTTTTTCAGAAGGCCTTGCAAGGCCTTCTTTGGGGTTTGAGTGTATGATACCCGCCTGAAATTGTCTGAAATGATAACGGGTAGTAATTCCCCGGCATGAGGACAATACTCCAAAGCCCCCATGTGATTTCTGAGTACCGGGATAGAGAAAACGGTCATGGGACAGGAACTCATATCATATAAAAGACTGCCGACAAGATTGGACAGCAACCAAATTAGTTTAATAAGCTTTGAATCGCAACTGACTTACCCAAAACCTATAACAACTTGAGAAACTCTTTCCACGGCGTTGCCAACATGGTTACAGTGTCAGATCGCCCATAGGATCGAATGATCATGGACGCCTTGTCAACCTGACCGGGATCTTTTGATTCCAATATATCCACCACATCATATTCCCCTTTTACGGCATAGCTGTCTTTCCAGTTTACATCGGGGCACTCTGTCTTGATTTTCTCTTTTACAGTGGCGGCCATTTGTTTAAAATCATCCGGTTGACTTAACGCATCGGGTGAAATTTTACTCATGATAATGTAGGTTTGCATAATTTTTTTGGTTTATGGAGGGTTCCATCCGTTCCTTACATACGAATGCGTTGCGTGCGTTGCGTTCAATACATCTTCTACTGCCAAAAACACAATTGCCATATCAATCGTTTGATATAACCCTCGTCCTCTACATCCTGTTGTTTCTTACCAGACAGGCCTGTGTTTACATAAGTCCCGGAAGAACGATATTATATACAATAGTCATCGAATCGAAATGCATTCTCGCATTCTTGTTCACGATACCCGACGCAAACAACTTATCATGGATGACCTTGAGGGAGCCATTACCCGGTGCAGATCCGTCATGTTGCTGACGAAGCGAAACGTTAGTTTTCTTAACAGGAGATATTGTTATGATACACCCGGTTAGTGTGATAAACATCTTATTTATGGTATGGCTCACCTGGTTCACCGTGAATTCTCTGTAGAGCGCATGGGAAAAACTGACCGAACCTTGACATCCTCCCCATTCATTCAGGAACTTCACCATCATGATCTGCTGTTGACAACAGGCATACGGGAGGTCGTAACATCTTCCCGCTCAGGCAGCTCCTCAGCACAGTCAGAGTATTCCGTAGAATCAGGACAATCAGCACGATCAGGACAATCAGTACGATCAGCTCAATCAGCACAAACGGGGCAGAACATCGATGGATCCTCTTGCACATACGCTTTTTGGCGCCACCATGGCCGAGGCCGGACTCAAGCGAAAAACCGTGCTGGCGACCGCCACCCTGATCATAGGGGCCAATATCCCCGATGTCGACGCCGTGGCCATGCTGATCAGCTCAGATTATGCCCTGCAGGTGCGAAGGGGTTGGACCCACGGCATTCTGGCACTGATGATCTGGCCGTTTCTGCTGACCGGAATGATGCTCGCCGTCGACTGCCTCCTGCAACGCCGCCAGCATCGAAGAAGCCATCGAGGTAGAGATCGAAAGAAATATCCGGATCACCTGACCGGACCGCCGCCGGATTCCGGAACCATGCAACACCCGTCGCAACTCCCGACGGCAGACACCCCGCGAATCGACTCGCCTCCATCTTCCACCCGATCGAAACACAGCCCGCCGATGCGGCCGGGAGTGCTACTGGGAATCGCATTTCTTGGCGTCTGGAGCCATCCCCTGCTGGACTGGCTGAACACGTACGGCATCCGCCTGATGATGCCGTTCAGCGATACCTGGTTCTACGGCGACACCCTGTTCATCATCGATCCGTGGCTCTGGCTGCTTGCCGGCGCGGGCGTGGTCCTGGCGCGATCGGAGTCGTGGCCGGGCATCAGCGGATGGATCGTGCTCGGCACGGCACTGACGGCGCTGATCACCACCGCCGACATGGTGCCATGGGCCGCAAAGATCACCTGGCTGGCCGGGGTCGCCGCAATCATCCTTGTCCGTTGGTCGGGGTGGTATCGCAATGTGGTGCAGCCGGCCGCGTTCGCCCTGCTGGTCGCCGTTGTGCTCTACGTGACCGTCATGTTTGCCGGCGCAAAGATGACCGCCTGGCATGCCCGCAGCCATCTCTCCGGAGACGGGATCGAGATCCGGCAGGTGATGGCCAATCCGCTGCCTGCACGCCCCCTGCTCCGAACCGGAGTTGCGGCTTCGGAGTCCCATTACTACCAGTTCCGGGTCAACTGGATGCGGCCCGGAAGTTTTGAGCTCATCGGGGTGCCGGTCCCCATCGAAGCGCCGGACCGTATCGTGGAGGCGGCGCTGCGCTCGCCCGACGTGCAGGGCCTTCGCAACTGGATGCGGTTTCCCGCCTACGAGGTGCGCCGTCTGGATGACGGATGGCGGGTGTTTATCCGGGACCTGCGTTACGCGAACCCCGAACAGGAATCCCCATCCGGAATCGGTATGGCCGTGGTGGACCTTGATCAGGAGCTGCAGGTGCGCAGGGTGCGTTGACTTTTGATGTGTCCGGTTCGCGTTTCCCTGTCATATTCAGGATTCAGAAGCATCCGAAAAAATGAACTCCGGGTAGTTTTGCCTGTTGATTGCCTGGTAAGGTCCGCCAGAACCTGGTGTTCAACGGTTTCCGGTCGCACAGCAGTTGCTTTCTCTGCTCTACAATAAGAAAATTCTCCCACAAAGCACCTGTATCGTTTCTGTCGTCAAGCAATTTGAAATTTTCTATCATGACATTTCGTATGCCGTTGTCAAAGAAGAAGTATTTTACCGATTTACTTATCTCCTTGCGCGGGTTTCGGCTCAGTGCGGGCAGCCTGAAAATGACGAATGACTGGTCCAGCAGATCCAGGTATCGCTCGACGGTATCACGGTTTAATCCGAGCTTATGACACAGTTCATGGATGGAGACCTGTGATCCCACCTGAGACGAACTCATAACCAGAACCTTCAGCTCAGACAATCATCGTGCAGGATTTTCAAGATTCCTGATGATAAACGATTATATTACAGAAAAGTGGAACGGTCCATAACAAACCACAAGTTTTCTTCCCTATGATTCAGTCCTACCACAACGACATCGAAAAATTTGTCATCGTCGGCGACCGTGTGCTCCTGAAACCGCGCGATATGGATAGCCGGACCGAATCCGGCCTCTATCTGCCGCCGGGTGTTGGAAAAAAAGAGCAGATTCAAAGCGGTTATGTTGTGAAGGTCGGACCCGGGTATCCTACCATTGCCGGACTGGAGAGTGATGAGCCGTGGAAACAGAATCATGAGAAAGTACAGTACATACCGTTGCAGGCGCATGAGGGAGACATGGCCATCTACCTGCAGGACCATGCCCATGAAATCCAATTCGGCAAGGAGCGCTATGTGATCGTATCTCACTCGGCCATTCTGATGCTGATTCGCGAGAATTACTGATTCGGGGGATGACCCAGCCGGCTGCAGACCGACACAGGAAATACTCTGAGCCGCGAGAATTACTGATTCGAGGGAATTCACAGGGCGCAACCCCTCAGAAATGAATCCGGTAGGTCATCATCGGCATGAAGTCCATCTGGTACGAGGTGACGACTTCTTTTCGGGCGTTGTTCCAGTTCTCTGTGAAGATGTTCCTGCGGTTGGTGATGTTCTGCAGGTCGAGCGCCCATTCATGGCTTGCCTGGCGTCGGTTCAGACGCCAGGTCACACGCCCGTTGAGCCGGAAATAGTCCGGATACCGTTCCTCAAAGGCCGCATCCCACCGGTACCGCGTGGTATTGTCGGCGATCGACTGCTCTTCATCGAAAGGCAGCTTGCGGTATCCTCCCGCATAGACCACCTTCAGATCAACCGAAAGCAGCGTGCGCGGGCCGGTCCGCCACTCGTATCCACCCAGTGCATTGAACACGAAGTTGTTGTTGAAGCCGGAGTTGCGCCACACGCCGTCGTAGCCGCGATATCCCGCGTCAAATACCGACGCGGTCACCAGGTAGTAGAACCCTTTCCTCAGGAATTTTTCGAGGGTCAGCTCCACACCCCGGTTAGCCCCGGTCCCGGTATTCTCCATATTGTCGTAGGCGATGTAGGAAAACCCACCCCCCTGGCTGAGCATCGAATACTCGGGCCGGCGCCAGGCCACCGGGATCCGGTACAACTTCTGGTAGTACACCTCGAATTTGAGCCGGTGCTCCTCACCGAGCAGCCGGTCGTATCCCGCCACAAAGTGCATGCTGCGTGAAAAATCGAGGTTCTTGTTGGTCCGCTCGTACGTTTGGGAGAGACTGTCGTAGCGCTCCGAAAAATAGATAGCGCGCATCTGGGTCTGGCTGTGCAGCCCGGCCCCCAGGTTGATCGACTGCCCGCGGGCGACTTCCCACGTCATGCCGAAACGTGGCTCCAGCGATTGGGTGCCGTTGAGAAAGAGGCGGGTGGCATGGAGTCCGGCCGACATGGAAAGCCGGTCGGAGAACCGGTGCTGCCACTCTGCAAACAGCTTGCCGTGGCTCATCGTGCCGGTATTGTTGAGGTAGTAGCGGTACTCGTTGCGCAGCGTATCAATCTCCTTTCCCACATAGTGTACGTCATAGACGTCGTAGACCGCGCCGGCGTTCAGAAAATTGCGCGTATTGAACCGCCGGGAGTAACGCGTGGAAGCGGTGTACTTGATCTCCTGCAGGGTTTCGTCGATTTTCAGCTGGTCCGGGCTGTAGCTGAGGTCGTAGATCTCGGCCGCCCCACGGATGTCGGATACGGCCAGGATATTGGTGATGCGCACATCATTGCTAAAATAGTGGATGTGGTTGACTCCCAGCACGCCCATGCGGTTGCTGTAGTAAAGATCGGTACCGGAAAAGCCATACTGGGCATCATCTTCCTGGCTGTCGAGCATGGCGATGCGGTTGTCGCCGCCCAGGCCGAAGACAGAAACGCGTCCGCGCTGTAGCGGGAAGTTGAGCTTCATCGAGACATCCCTGTATTCCGGGATCGCCGCACCGGTGCCGAAACTCATGCCCGCAGCATGGAGCACTTCCAGGGTGCTGTAGCGGGCGTTGACCAGGTACGATGATCGCCTGTTGCCGGTGAAAGGGCCTTCGGCACCCAGCTCGAATCCGTTGAACCCGACCTGACCCATCCATTCCCGCATCTGGTTGTTGCCATTGCGCAGTTTCAGATCAAACACCCCGGCCAAGGCGTTGCCGAACTCCGCCGGAAAAGCGCCGGTATAGAAATCGGAATTTGCAAGATGGTTGTTGTTGATCATGCTGACGGGGCCGCCGGTCGATCCCATGGAGCCGAAGTGGTTGGGATTGGGAATTTCCAGGCCCTCGAGCCGCCAGAGAAGTCCTTGCGGAGAGTTGCCCCGGATGACAATGTCGTTGCGCTGATCGGTGACCGAGGTGACCCCTGCAAAATTGGCGGCCATGCGGGACGGGTCGCCCAGACTTCCGGCATACCGCTCTGTTTCATCGATGGTGAACGAGCGGGCGCTCACCATGGCCATTTCGTTGCCCGGACGGTCCTTTCTGAGATCGGGTCGCACCACGAGCCCTTCCATCGTGTACACCAGCTCTTCAAGCCGGGCTTCCACCACCAGCTCGCGGCCCGATACGAGCAACAAGTTGCGCAGGACGACCGGTTCGTAACCCACCATGCTCACGCCGGCATCGATCCGGCCAAGCGGCAGCCCTTCGAGGCGGAATTCCCCGTCGGCATCAGCCGCCGCACCGCGAAACGGATCGGTATCCAGGACCATCACGGTGGCGCCCGGAAGGGGCAGTCCGGTGTAGGTGTCCACCACGCGCCCGCGGAATGTCTGCACAGAAGTAGAGGGGTTTTCTTCCGGTGGATGGGTATCCCGGGCCAAGGTGCCCCCCGGTTCTGAGGACAGGCTGATGCCGGGCGATCCTGTGCTCATTTCCATATGATGGGCGCACAGACCTGCTGTATGATGGGCGCTCAGACCTGCTGTCCAAAACAGCAGAACCGCAATATATAACAGCTTCAACCAGTTTCCTTTCATGTTCTTTCCTTCTCATATTTTTCAGAGCGCAACCTGTAAAATAATATCTTGCTGATTCTTTCCTTCTCATATTTTTCAGAACACAACCTGCAAAATAATATCTTGCTGCACCACTCCGGACTCATACGAAAAACAGTGGCGTTAGGTTGCACCGGAGCTGGCCGTCTGCCGGCAAGCTCCGGTGCAGACCCTGTTCAATACCTGACAAAGCGAACGGAAAACCGGTCCGTTTCGGACTGCTTCCTCTGTTTACTCTTGCCTCCTCATAATCCAGACGGTGGCTACAGGTATTGTTCTCGGATTCCTCGGTAGAACCCCACAAATAACCCTTTATATCCAAGCCGCCAAAAGCGCCATTACTGGCAATATATCCACCCGGAAATACCGTACAGCCATGACAGGTCGGACAAAGCTTTGCAAGTTTCAGTCCGGGCACCTTGCGTCAGGAAAAAAAGGCGCATAAGGGCTATGAATTTTCATGGTGGGACGTTGCAGCCAATGGCTTTGGATCGGCTCTGTTTTCGTTTCAGGAGGCCATGTTCGATGAGCAGGTGGTGGACCGGGCACAGCCGCCGACATGGTCAACCTGGGCAAACCCCTCTATCGTCATCGGATCAATGCCATCGAGAAACAGGTTCTCGCCATAGGATGCACCGGTGTCTCGGCCGGTTCAGAAAAGCCCTGCATCCAGGCATGCTTCATACCCAGTGGCTCAAAAAATGAACCGGTGCAGCGCCGAAGTCATCAGTCCCGAAGGAATTACCGCCGAAGCCATCGATGCCCCTGAATATCCAGGTTGATCAATCCCAGCTTCTGTGCCCGGTCCACCACCTGCCGATACTCCTCACCGGTTATCCTGCGGGAAATTTCCGGAAAATCGAACGCCTTGTGGTAAGGGTTGTACTGCGCCATGATGTTGACGTACGTGTCATTTGGCAGGTTTTCCGCGATCCACTCCAGGATTTCCACCGATCCGCCCATTTCGTTGGGCATAACCAGATGACGGATCATCAGTCCGCGCTCCATAATGCCGTTACTGTTGGGCTTGGCCACGCCAACCTGACGGTGCATTTCCAGGATCGATTTTTTGGTCAACTCCGGATAATCGTCGGTGCCGGCCGTCAGTTCGGCCGATATGTCACTATCCCAGAACTTGAAGTCCGGCAGGTAGATATCCACAATGCCGTCCAGAATGGAGAGGATCTCAAGACGCTCCCAGCCGCATGTGTTGTACACCACGGGCAGACGCAAGCCGCGTGCGGCAGCCATGTTAAGAGCTTTGAGAATGGCAGCTGAGTAGTGGGTCGGGGTGACGAAGTTGATGTTGTGACAGCCGATGCTCTGCAGCTGAAACATCATGCCGGCCATCTCCTCGATGTCGCGCTCATACCCTCGGCCAAGATGGCTTATTTCGTAATTTTGGCAGAAGACGCAGCGCAGGCTGCAATGGGTCAGAAAAATGGTCCCCGATCCGCCCTTGCCGACCAGCGGTCGCTCCTCTCCAAAATGGGGCATGGCCGAGGAGATGAAGAGCCGCGTCCCCGGTGAACGGCAGAACCCGGACTGCCCTCGGTGGCGGTTTGCACCGCATTCTCTGGGACAAAGTCGACATTGGCTCATAATATCCCATAGGGCATCGGCCCGTTTCGCAAGTTCACCGGATTCGTGGAGTTTTACGTACCCCGGCACGAAATCTTTTTCGAAGAGCCGCGTCCCGTCCCCCGTCGCCCCGCCGGCATGTGCACTGCCCGGATTTTGCAGTGCGTCAGGCCCGTATCCGGAAGCATCGGGACCGGAACCTGCAAATGTTACACCGGCCGCAAGATGCCCGAAGAACATGGTGGTGAGTCCGGCATGGCAGCAGAACCTGGTAGATTGCTGCAGGAAACACCGCCGGCTGATGCCGTTTTTCGGGTAATTCGGTTCGAGTGGATTCTGATTTTTCTCCACACTTCCGGGACTTTCCGGACTCTGCAGATTTCCTGGATTTCCCGGATTTCCCGGATTTCCCGGATTTTCAGGATTTCCCGGATTTCCCGGATTTTCCGGATTTTCCGGATTTTCAGGATTTTCAGGATCATCCGGTTTCATCGCTCTCATAAATATGTCCGGTTTGTGATGTGATTTGCAATAGTCATTCATAAAAGTACCTCCTTTTGCCGTCTTTCGGGTTCGACGGCAATGATCATGCAACTTGTGAGTTTAAGCAGGGCTACGGTCAGGCAGGTGCCTGTCACGCCCATGACGGGCAGCAGCACCACGCCGCCGGCAATACCGCCCATCCAACCACCCAATAAATCGGATGCGTAAAGCATTCCTGCCGTGCGGCTTACACCGCTTTTATCCCTCAGGTGCAGCTTGTTTGCCAGCGGGTACTGAAAGCCTATCAGCATGCCGGCAACGAGGGAAAGGACCAGGAACAGAATCCGGAAAAGTACAAAGGCGATATGGCTGTCCAGCAGCGGATTGATGGTCAGGAACAGCAGTGGCAGCACGAGAGAGAAGCCGATGATCGCCAGCTCCATAGCCAGGAACCATCGTTTGCCCTCACGGATGTGAGGCAGGGTCCGCGTGATCAGCATCGCCCCGATCGCCGCGCCCGCCATGAAAAACGCGACAAGCAGACCGATCCATGAAAAAACGTGTCCATATGTGACCTGGAACATGAAAATGACGATCAGACTGAAAATCATCCCGGCAAATCCGGTGGTGATGATGGAGAAGGGCACACCAAACCCTGACGTTTTTTTGCTGCGGGAACGGATCAGCAACACGAACCCGGCGAACAGGAACAGCCACGGGATCACGCTTCCCGGACCGAAATGCTCGAACTTCTTGTATATGGAACCGAACGCCGGTGCATACAGTGAGTTCCAGTGCGTGATATGATAAAAAAGTCCGACGGGCTTGAAATCACGGTTGATGCTGCGGGACGCCCCGTCAATGTAGTCGCGGAACCATTGCCTCCAGCCGTCATGCAATTTCTTCTCAATATGCCAGGGTACGACCCCCTCCGCCCGGATCTGCCGCTCCTCCAGCCGCTGTACCATGCGGTCCAGGTCCAGGTCCGCCACCTCCGCGGCTCCCGAGGCCAGGTAAAGGTTCCAGTGATCGCCGGGGATTACTCTGATATGCGGGAAGACACTTTCCAGCGAGTGGAAAATGGTGCTGTTGAGGTTTTTCAGTTCGTCGCTGAGAAACATAAGCGAACCCGGAACGGTCAGAACCAGGATCCCTCCCTCATTGAGCCGTTCCTCAGCCAAGGTGAAAAAATCGCGTGTAAAGAAGCGGTTCGATTGCAGGTTGGATGGCTCAATCACCCCGATGAAAATGAGATCATAGGTCCGCGGCGAGGTGGCAAGAAGCAGCCTGCCGTCCCGGTAGCGCACACGCACTCTCGGGTCGCCCAGCTCGGACTCGGTCAGCTGCGTAGGGAATTTCCGGATCACTTCGAGGAACGCGGGGTCATGTTCGGCGTAAGTTACGCTCTGCACTGAAGGGTGCTTCAAGACTTCATCGATCATCCCGCCTGCTCCGCCCCGCAGGATCAGGATCTCTTTTGGATCCGGATGGGCCAGCATCGGCAGATGCACGAATTCTTCGACGAACAGCATGTCCGGAACGGGGGTGATAATCTCGGGGATGCCATCCAGGAAGAACAAATACTGCCCCTGGTTTTCCAGCACCGCGATATTACTGTAGGAAGAATTCTGATAGTGGACCACGTTGTGGTCCATCCACTGCATCCGAATGGATGTCTGGTGGAGCCGGTCAGCCTGTCCGGTCAGCAGCCCGATGCCGGCGACTACGGCCAGGATCCCGAGCAGGAGCGGCATCGCACGCTGCCGCAAATCACGTTGGCCAGCAGATTTGTCGCTTCGCTTTTCAGATATCTCGCTGCGATCTGCATTCATTTCACTTCTCCATGCGTTGGCTTTGCGATACGCAGGTCCAAGCAGCCAGAGGCAGACCATCATGTTCAGGAGTGCGACACCGATCACCACTTCAAAACTGTTCAGCAGCGGGATCAAGACGAACGTGCAGATCACCCCTCCGGCCATGGTGCCCACGGTTTCATCCACATAGACTCTGCCGGCTATGGCGGCGACCGGTTCACGATACAGGGCGTAAATGCGGCAGCTGAAAGTGAACAGCGCGCCGTGGAGTATACTCACCGGCAACAGGATCAGGAAAGAGGAGTAAAACATCGGTAGCAGCCCGATATGCTCCCCGATGGACACACCCAGCATTACTTTCAGGATGCGAATTGCGAACACGGCGGCAATCAGCGCCGCGGAAAACAGGACGGTGACAAGGGCGAAAGCCTCGAGCTTCTTTTCTGTCCGGTCGATCAACCGGCCCGGATAAAAACAGCCCAGCGCCTCGAGTATCAGCCAATTGGCCAGGATGATACCGATGCACAACTCGTTCCCGGAGAATACAATGAGCAGCTCTCTGAGCAGGATGATCTCGGCAACAAGCCCGCTGAAGCCCATAACGATAACGGCTATGCGAACGCTTCGGTTCATGATGCTGAGGTCTATTTGTTCGATCCCAGGTTGCACCATTGAGTGATGGTGCCGGACGGTGCCGGCTCCGGCAACGCCCAGCCTTCGGAAATACTTTCGGCCGCCTGCTGCACAACCGGAGAGTGTCGGTCAATAATTAATTCATACCTACAAATTAATGGATTTTTACTCATTTCAAAGCGGCTCAGGGAAGATTTGAAAGCGTTTGCATCCATCCCACCGGCATTTTGAAGCCGGAAATAATTCGGCTGGTCTGAAAGTTTCCTGTCGCATGACCCCGGCCAGTTCTTTGGCCGGGCGCCGGCTCATAATCATGTCGGCTCAATGTTTTCCTCATTTGCAAGAAAGTCAGCAGAAAATTCCAGTGCAACTAAGATTTGCTCTTTTGTCGAGTGAGGATAACTTTTCAATTGATCAGCTATATGGTATCCGTCAGCTAATTTCCTCATTACAAGCTCTACGAAGCAAGAAACCCCTGCTTGTGGGTAGGTGCTGTTAGGCAGCGTTTTTAAAAAATGTATTTATTCCGTTCAGTTCAGCTTTTTTTGCCGTTTTTTCTTCTTCGATGTGATGATCGTCTTGAAGACCGAGCCAAAACTTAGCTGAATTTCCAAAAAATTTGTTCAGTCGCAGTGCTGTGTCAGCCGTGATTCTTCGATTCCCTTTTATGATTTCTGAAATTCGGGTTTGAGGTATTTTCAAATCCTTAGATAGCCTGTAAGTCGCAATTCCTGGTGGCTCAAGAAATTCGTAGAGTAAAAATTTGCCGGGATGAACATTCGCTAACTTTTCCATTGTTTTTACTGAATGTGATAATCGGTTATTTCCACTTCACTGACGTTTCCATTGTTCCATTTGAAAATAATCCGCCACTGTTTGTTTATTCGGATACTGTAAAAGAAATATGTGATCACATGTTTGGACATCGTCAGCATCCCGGCTAATTAATCTCTGACATTCATCACAGCACAATTTGTTTAACTGCTCGCCATCGACCGCCTCCTGCAACGCCGCCAGCACCGAAGAAGCCACCGGGGCAGACATCGAACCGAATATCCGGATCACCGAGCCGGACCGCCGCCGGGCTCCGGTACCAAGCGACACCCGTCGAAACCCCGACGGCAGACACCCCGCGAACCGACTCGCCTCCATCATCCACCCGATCGCAACACGGCCCGCCGATGCAGCCGGGCGTGCTGCTGGGAATCGCGTTTCTCGGCGTCTGGAGCCATCCCCTGCTGGACTGGCTGAACACGTAAAACATCCGCCTTCCCGCAGACGGGATCAAGGTCGGACAGGTGATGGCCATTTCGCTGCCGGCGCGCCCCCTGCTCCACACGAGAGTCGCGACTTCGGTGACCCATCACTACCGGTTCCGGGTCAACTGGATGCGGCCCGGAAGTTTTGAGTCGTTGGGAAACCGGTCCCCATCGAAGTGCCGGACCGGATCATGCCGAGCATAACATCAATCTTGATACTGATGCCTCATAGCATATAATTCGTACATTGGCCGACGTCCATTCTCTACTACAGTGTTGAGGAGTTGAGTTATGGTTTTGAACCAAGGTATATAACTGCCGACAACAGAAAAATTCCAGTCCCGCACAACAATCCCCGCAGCATTCAATTTTCTGCTGAAGGTTCTTTTCTGTATTTTCGTTACAATCAATGTGATAAAAACTACCTGCTCCGAACCAGCGACCGTACTGGAGAGGCAACAGTGGACACCGTAGCCGTGTTACCTGACGATGTGCGGATTGTGACAGTTCTGACGTAAACAAACGGCAGGCTGTTATTTTGTTTGGAGGCAGGGCATTTTCAGGGTCAAGCGACATCCGGTACAAAAATGCACCATCCCTCGCAATGTTTTCCGGTTACGTTTGTCCCCCAACCACATACCACCAAGCCCGGATAGCATAGCTGTGCACACGGACTGGTCGGAATTGGATTAGTGTGGATAGGTAAGTACCTCAGCAAAACCACGGTTCGACTGCTGAAAGCTATGAATTTCGAAGTTTAGCAAAATAAATTGGTTCCCTCTAACAATGGGGAATTGCGTTGGGTCAAATGGCCAAAAAACTGAGGTAATATGTGTTTGAGTGTACCCTCAAAAGTTGTTAAAATAGAGGGCGAAACGGCCCGGGTTTCTGTCGGCGAAAGAAACCTTGCAGTTGTTTCGAGAGATGGGAGAGCTGGAGTGAAGAAGTTCTGAGTCTTGAGTAGTAAGTTGTTAATGAAGGAATTGTTAATTGGTTAACTGGTTTCGGGTCCCGGGTCTTGAGTCAGTGGTTTCAGGAAAGCCATAGGGAAAATAAAGATTAGAGCAAAAAGCAAACAAATTTATTATACAAATAAAAATCCTGATATTATGAATGCAACGTTTGTTCATGTTTATGTAAAAGAAGAATTCATTGATCAATTCATTGAAGCTACTCTTGAAAACCACCGTGCTTCGGTCAGGGAACCGGGCAACCTTCGTTTTGATGTTTTGCAGGACGATCAGAATCCTGCCAGGTTTGTGCTTTATGAGGCCTATGAGTCGGAAGAAGCTGCTGCAGCTCACAAACAAACCGATCATTACAAAAAATGGCGGGATACAGTAGCGGACTGGATGGATAAACCACGGGAAGGGATCAAACACAGGATTGTTGCACCTAAAGATAAATCAGCATGGTAGATGCTTTTGAATTGATCAATACACCCCATATCCTTTTCGGGCCAGGTAGGATCAAAGAATTGTTCTCTCAGGCCGGTAAATATGGGAGTAATTTGCTTCTGATACATGGATCAGGAAGTTTTCTCCAATCGGAAAAAGGGCAGGAAATTACAGCCTTACTAAATGATTCCGATTTTCAGGTATCAAAAGCCGGCGTATCTCATGAACCTTCTCCTGCAATGGTTGATGAGATCATTCAGAAAAATGTTTCAGCCAATATTGATGTAGTAGTGGCTCTAGGAGGGGGTAGCGTGTTGGATACAGGCAAGGCGGTATCGGCTATGCTTCGGTTGAATGAGCCGGTCAGGGAATACCTTGAAGGAGTGGGGGTAAAGAAGCCTGCGGGTGAAAAATTGCCTTTTATAGCCATACCCACCACCTCAGGTACGGGTAGTGAGGCAACCAATAATGCCGTGATTTCGGAAGTAGGGAAAAACGGCTTCAAAAAATCCCTTCGCCATTACAATTATGTGCCGGATATTGCCTTGGTGGATCCTGAGCTTGTTTTATCCTGTTCTAAAAGGGTGACGGCTGCATCCGGTATGGATGCCTTTACCCAGTTACTGGAAGGTTATGTGTCGGAAAAATCCAGTGTCATGACCGATGCCTGGGCCCGGGAAGGATTGAAATCCATAAGTCGATCGCTGGAAAGAGCAGTTAACAGAGGAGACGATCTCAACGCCCGCAACGATATGTCATTTGCTGCCCTCGCCTCGGGCATTGTATTGGCCAATGCCGGCCTGGGCCTGGTGCATGGGTTTGCTTCATCTATAGGAGGGGTGATCGAGATGCCTCATGGCCAGGTTTGCGGTTCGCTTATGGCGGTAGTCCATGAAAGGACTATACGCGCTTTGCAAGCAAGTGATCCGAAAAGCAGGGCATTAGAAAAATATGTGCAGGCGGGGATGTTGTTTTCCGGAGAAAAAGGCCGGGATAAAACGGATGATTATTACCTGGAACAAATCATCCGGAAAATGTATGATATGACAGAATCATTTGGTATGAAGCGCTTCAGCCATTATGGTCTCACTGAAAACCGGGCTGCTGAAATTGCCGGAAAAACAGATAATAAAAACAATCCTGTAAGTTTTTCGGAGGAAGAACGAAAGAATATTTTGCTAAGCAGATTGTGAGTTCTTCCTGACTCATTTAAGCTGGTCGGTCCTAAGACAATCCGTTTATTAATTGAAATCACATCTGTCCAAAACGATTGAATAAATAAAAAATGCCAGTGTGAGGCCCGAAAGCTCGGACTTTTTTATTTTTTAGGATACTCCAAACATCCTAAACCCACACTGGCTATGACAAA
>SLQC01000176.1 GCA_007131625.1 Balneolales bacterium
TATATCAGGATTTCAGTTCGTTTATCTTCTCCAGCAATTCGTCCGCGTGACGAGTCGTATCAATCTTCTCGATAACGGCTGTCACCTTTCCATCCGTATCTATAAAATATGCGGAGCGAGTCGGACCCATGAATGTTTTACCATACATCTTCTTCTCGGCAAGAGAGTCCGTTGCATTTGCAAAATGGTGCCCGGGGTCGGAAGCAAGAATATAGCCAATTCCCAGTTTTCCGGCGTAGTTTTTATGTGAGCGGCTTGTATCTTTGCTTATCGCGACAAGTTTATAGCCTTTTTTTGCGATTTCGTCCGCTTTTTCGGTAAGACTACGATTCTGTTTATCGCATCCACCTGTGTTATTTTTCATATAGACTGATACGATGACAGGCTGATCTAAAAGATCGGCAAATGCCACCATTTTCTGCTCTTCGCCATCAACGATCTCAATGGTGAAGGAGGTGTCGATTTTTTCTCCGGGTGTAATCATTGCATCTTTGCATTTCAAGTTACCATTGTCATATTCCAGCAATTGATACTAATGATGCAAACCTGCTATTTCGTTCCGATGTCTACCAAAAAGTTATTTTTTTTTCATCGCTAAAAAGGCACTGTCAAGAATTGTAAATACAGCCTGATTCGAAACGAAATAGTATGCATACAATCCCTCTTTACGGCGGGAAACGACCCCTTTTATACACAGCAGAGACAAATGTTTGGATATATTCGCCTGTCCGGCACCGGTTAGCTCGACAAGCTCTTTTACACAATACTCCTTCTCTCTTAGTATGGTAAGTAATTGCAGTCGCATCGGCTCAGCGAGCAACTTCAGTAAGGTTGCTGTCTCCTGCAGTATCACATGCTCTTTATCTGGATCAGGATAGGCCATAGTTCTTACAGGCACATCACCAATATGTGATCTTTATTTAGGGTCTATTGATGATAAAAGGATCATTATAACTATATTAGCATAAATTATCAATCATTGTGGTTCATCCCCTTACCAATTGGTGCCAGACTTGGCCCGTCCTGCTGATATTGGTTACCTTTTGGGACCAATACGTGTTGCTTATTTACTTTCGTAATACCGATATTTCAATTTTAACCCTATTTATTTTTGGTTGATACAGTATGGCCAACTCAAAATGACCGATTCAAAAAGCCTTACTCTCTCATATGCGGATAATGATGACAAAAAGCTTGCCAATCAGATTATTGTCGCTTGTGACCTGATGGAGCGCATTTATGATGAGGGTTATTATCCAAAATTACGGGTGTACCGATCCTGGTCTACCCATAACCCGGTTATCGAAGGGGAGTTCGCCAAACCCGAAGTCTACCGGTGGTATCTTACACGGGAGTTGGCCAAACTGTTACATGCCAACGCTGAAATCACCATCTCGGCATCTCGGAAATGCATATCGCTTAATGACCCGAAACTGCTGCATGCCATCGATGAGGACAACTGGGACTTCACCAAAAAGAAACTTTTTCTATTCCGGGCAGAGCGGATCGACCTGTCGCTCGACCGTCTGGAACACTACACAGGTACTCCGGCCCATGACTTTCAGCGTTACATCATGTTCACTAACTATGATATGCATATCGGGGCCTTCCTTAATCGTTTTCCCGATTGTGTCAAGCCCAAGCGGAAGGTTCAAATGCCGGCATACCATCACAAACTGGACAACAATATGGGGCTCACCCTTATTAATATCGGAGTCGGACCATCCAACGCCAAAACCATCACCGATCATATCGCGGTACTTCGTCCGGATGCCATGATCATGGTCGGACACTGCGGCGGACTGCGCAACCACCAGGAAATCGGTGATTTTGTTCTCGCCTCCGGGTACATGAGATCAGACGGTGTGCTCGACAAAAGCATGCCGAAAAATGTACCCATAATTCCTAACAACCTGCTTAATTTCCATCTGCAGAAAGTACTTGAAGAGGAGAATCTTACCTATCGAACCGGAACTGTTTACACCATTGACAACCGCAACTGGGAATTCATGATAAAACGGGTGGTTCATGAGATTCATACCAGCCGGAGTATCGCCATTGATATGGAATCAGCCACGGTCGCGACCAACGGCTTCCGCTACCGCATCCCGAATGCCACATTGTTGTGTGTCAGTGACAAACCACTGCACGGAAAACCCAAGCTCGGACAATCCGCTCAAAGTTTCTATCAGATCTCCAAAGATCGGCATCTCGAAATTGTCATTAAAGCGATCGACCTCTCAAAGAATCGTTTCCCAGGTGGATTACCCAATGCCAGTATCCGTGCCATGGATGAACCCCTCATGGGTGGTGGGCCCTGATGCATGGACAATTCAATCCAATTCCGGCTTGTCGACGTTCATGAAATCCTGAATTTGCGTGCTACCGAACTTCGTTCAGGGAAACCGATAGATTCAGCTCGCTTTTCCGGTGACAATCTGTCAACGACCCTCCATTTTGGCGGATTCATTGAGAACCAACTGATCTGCTGTCTAACGCTTCTGAAACAGATGGAATCTGAAATCCCGACCTGGCAACTGCGAGGTATGGCTACGGCACGATCCTGGCAGCGCAAAGGCGTTGGACGATCTTTGCTTCACTTTGCTGAAAACTATCTGAAAAAACGGTATCCACAAGTGAAAATCTGGTGCAATGCCCGTGAGATTGCCGTACCGTTTTACATTGATATGGGTTATCAGATCGTATCGGAGCCGTTTATGATTGAGGGAATCGGAATTCATCACAAAATGGAGAAAACTTACTTGTAAGTATTTTGTATGTCCCTGCTCTTTTCGATGTCGCCATACCTCGCCAGTTTCCAAACAGATCGTTTTTTAAGACTTCTGATGAGACTGTCATTGGAATCGCCAGTGTTGTTGGTGGATGTCGGCCTGTGCAATTATATTCGGGTTATTTATGGATTATCACATGGAATATCCCGGTTAACTCATTGAAAACCGAAACAATTAAAAAAATAAATCCGGTGTCGGGACACTATTTACAGAATAAATCGGATAAAAGGGGTCGCATGGTCAGGGATCTTTCGGCAGATGAGCAGCCAAGGGAACGGCTGGTGCGCTACGGTACTGACAATCTTTCTGATACCGAGCTGCTTGCCATTTTACTCAGAACGGGCAGCCGTGATATGAATGTCATTGAAACCTCGCGCGAACTGCTTAGGTATTTCGGAGGGTTACACAAGCTTGTTCGAAAAAACTGGCGGGAACTGCGTGTGATCAAGGGTGTCGCCGACGTCAAAGCCATTACTCTGGAGGCAGCATTTGAGCTGTCCCGACGATTACAGTCACGAAGTAACGGTCAGCCGATTATTTTCCGTACGCCAGAAGATGTCGCCTCACATTTCGGGCCTCGCCTTCGAGACCTGCAAACCGAACAGTTTATGGTTGTATTCATGAATGCCGCCAAAGCGGTAACCGGACATCATGTCATCAGCAAAGGGGGCAAGACGGCCACAATTGTCGATCCGGCTGAAGTCATGCGACAAGCTATCATGAATGAAGCCAATAGTATCATCATCGTCCATAATCATCCGTCTGGCACCCGTCGCGCATCTCGAGCCGACATCTCAATCACCAAGAAACTGATCCAGGCCGGTCATATGCTGGATATCTTCGTGGATGATCACATAATTATCGCTGGTTACGAATTTCTCAGTATGAAATCCGAAGGTTTAATGGGATAATCTCAGCTTCCTTCCTTGAAAGCTCGTATATTGGCACCCCGATTTATAATCAATTTGAATATGCAAGAATATCTGAAAGAACAGATCCAAAAAGCACTTTTCAAGCTGGATCCCGGACTTCAAATTCCGGAAATCACCATAGAGAAACCTCGATTACCTGAACACGGTGATGCCGCCACCACCGTTGCGCTGGCTCTCGCAAAAACACTGCGTGACAATCCGCCCTCTATCGCAAAAAAAATTGCCGATCTGATAGATCTGGAATCGGGTTATATCCAAAGTGTCGAGGTAGCCGGTCCCGGATTCATTAATTTCCGGTTTGCAGACAACTGGCTGTCCGACAATCTCCTTGACATTCATCAATTGGGCGAAACCTATGGTCGCACAGATTTGTTCGAAGGGAAAAAAATTCAGGTAGAATTTGTAAGTGCTAATCCAACCGGGCCACTGACTGTGGGGCACGGCCGAAATGCAGTTTTGGGTGACACAATATCCCGAGTTCTGGAATGGACCGGGGCGGATGTCCAGCGTGAATACTACTTCAACAACGCCGGCCGTCAAATGCGAATATTGGGAGAAAGTGTACTGGCGCGCTACCTGCAATTGATCGGAGAAGATACCTCATTACCCGAGGATGGTTACGAAGGGGCCTATATAACAGAAATAGCACAAACAGTCAGAGAACAGTATGGTGAATCATTAACCGGTGAAGAGCATCAGCCGATATTTCGACAAGCGGCTGAAGAAAGTATTTTCAAAGATATACAACGAACGCTCGCGCGGTTGAAAATCACCATGGATTCCTTTTTCAATGAGAACACCCTCTATGAAGACGGTTCCATTGACAAGGTCATTGAGAAACTACGGCAGAAAGACCTTGTTTATGAAAAAGACGATGCCACCTGGTATAAAACGACGGCTTTGGGAAAAGACAAAGATACAGTATTGATAAAAAACACTGGAGAACCGACTTACCGTCTGCCCGACATCGCCTATCATATCAACAAACTCGAACGCGGCTTTGACCTTGCCATCGATGTATTCGGTGCTGATCATATAGCAACTTATCCGGATGTCGTATCAGCGGTAAAAGCCTGCGGCTATGACAGTGAACGGATCGATGTCATCGTATATCAGTTTGTCACCATTGTCAAGGATGGAAAGCCGTTCAAGATGAGCACACGAAAGGCTAATTTTGTGACACTTGACGAGCTGATGGATGAAGTTGGTGCCGACGTAACCCGTTTTTTCTTTCTGATGCGGGCACCCGGAACCCATTTGGAGTTCGATATCAATGAAGCCAAAGAGGCTGGTGAAAAAAATCCGGTCTTTTATCTTCAATACGCCCATGCCCGCATTCAGAGTATAATGCGAAAAGTCCGTGAATCCTTTGATTTCGGTACTTCATCACCCGATTTCACCCTTTTGATTCACGAATCGGAAACAACCCTGATCAAGCGTATCCTGGAGTTTCCGGATGTCATCAATCAGACAGCTATTCATCGTGAACCTCACAAATTGATCAACTACCTGAATGATCTGGCTACAGCATTCCACAAATTTTACCACGATTGCCGTATTCTGGGTGAGAAAGAGGAACTTGTCAAAGCCCGGACAGAGCTCCTGACCGTCACAGCCACAGTTTTATCCAATGGTCTAGGAATGCTTGGGATTACGGCTCCAGACAAAATGTGACATAACCCTTTCGCGGTTACAGTGCGGCTTGCACCTTCAGCATCACTCAATAGTGGTGCAAAGTTTTTCTGGAAGTGCCTGGTTTGTGAATTTGAAGCCGGTTCCGTGACCATTCATAAGCTTCGCTCAGAGTGTCTACTGTCGTGTACTTGTAGCGTGATCTTTGCCGATCCAAAAGTTTTGTAAGCCACAGCCCCATCGATAAATAAATGCGCATCAACGGTGACGAAACAACAATAGCCGTACCCGCCAGCTCATGAAAATCAGCGTTTTTAAGCCATGATATCAGTTTATCTCGAACCCCTTGCGACAAGTGATTGATTTCCCGCAAATCCAGAACAAAACAAAATTCCTCGTCCCGGGAGCGAAAAATTTCAAGCTTTTCCAGAAAATTCCGCACATCCTCACCAGTCTCTTTCCCGGAAAGTGTGATGATAACAATCGGCCAGCGATTTTCATCGATATCTATAAGTGCCATAAATAATTATGAGTAATTCAGTCCTTTGTTTTCTGATCTTCACCGAAATAGTAACACCAACTCAGATTTTCCTTTGTCAACAGAAAACGTACATCATACACTACGAATAATTTGGGTTCTTATTTCGCAGCCTTGCAATCATTTCTTTGATAAACGCATTCCCAATTACCATTCAAGATACGGTTTTTTGAATTACCAATGAAACGGGAGCACCCTTCTCGATGCCGAGCATTTTTTCCGCACTTCCCTTATTGATTGCGATTTCCAACATGCCAGAACTTCCAAAAAGGGCTACCGGTTCACCATCGGATACATCTGAAAAAGCGGAGGAAATATCTTTAAGAATGGTATTTCCGACATAGATCCGGAACAAAGAGTTTTGATCATGTTCCAGGATCAGTAGTTCGGGTATATTGGTCACCAGATTCCCAAAACGATCTATATGCATTACCCAACCCTGAATTCCCTCATCATCGGAAATCGGTTTGGCCCAACGGTAGGTGGTCAACTCAGCCCGCTTTTCGCCGAATACCGCCATATCCTCACCGCAGCAAAGATGAGCGGCTACCGGAGCAAAGATATCGCGACCGTGAAAAGTGGGTGCCACCGATTTGCGCCAAAATTCACTATTGGTCAGTTCAATCACCTTGAGCTCCTCACTTTCTGCCACCAGAGAAAAAAGACCGTTGTCGGGCCCTACAAAATATTGGTCCCGTATCCGTACCAGCACCGGGCGCCGGTCGCTTCCAACACCCGGATCAATTACCGCGAGGTGAATTGTTTCCGGAGGATATAAAAAAGCGGTGTTCTTCAGTACCCAGGCGCCCGCCATGATATCCTGTGGGGGAAGGTCGTGAGAAATATCAACAAAACGAACTTCCGGACAGATGCTTAGTATCACCGCTTTCATAGCACTGACATAGTAGTCCTGGCTGCCGAAATCGGTGGTCAATGTTATAATTCGGGACGAAGCCGGCATAAATGAAATCAGCTATAGCTGTTAAGCATCACGGGCATCACTAGCATTAACATATCTTCGTCGTCATCCTGTACGGATGGACGGACGATTCCGGCTCTGTTTGGAGTCGAAAATTCGAACATCACTTCCGGATCATCGATATTATTTAAAACATCCACCAAATACCTGGCATTAAAACCTATTTCCATGGGTTCATCCGAGTATTCCGATGCAATACTCTCCTTTGCCTCGCTGCTCATATCCAGGTCCTCCGCTGAAACCATGATCTCATCCGGTTTCATCTGGAACCGGATCTGCCTGGTTGTCGAGCTTGAAAAAACCGATACCCGTTTAACAGCCGCCAGCAGCTGTTCCCGGTTTATTTTAAGTGTTTTGTCATTCTCGCGCGGGATGACTGACTCGTACTTCGGATACTGCTCATTAATCAGTCGTGTGATGACAATCGTTCTTCCGGATTTGAAACTGACATGATCGCTGGTAATAATCAACTCGGAATCGGCTTCATCCAGCGCTTTGAAAACCAGATTAAGCGCCTTTTCGGGCACAATGAACGACACGGCACTGGATGCGGATATATCCGACCGGACCAGTTTCACAAGCCGGTGTCCGTCCGTTGCCACAATGCGGCTTTCATCCTCTCCGATATCAAAAAAGACTCCCATCATTGCAGGACGCAAATCATCGCTGGAAACCGCAAAACTGGTTTTTTTGATGGCGTCTTTGAGTGTGTCGGTGGCAATTTTGATTTTCTGCCCATTTTCAAGTGTCGGCATATCCGGAAAGTCTTCTGCTTTTTCACCAGCCAGTTTGTAACTCCCCTTGTCGGTTCTGAATCGAACCAGAGACTTGTCATCTACTTCAAATATAACCGGGATATCCGGCAACTGTCGAAGTGTATCCATAAGACGCCGCGCCGGAATAGCCACTGCACCCTCCAGTTCCACATCCGCTTGCACATACTCAATAATATTAACCTCCAGGTCCGAGGCACTCAATTTAATACGGTTATCTTCCGTCTCAAATAACACGGTTTCCAAAATAGGTAGTGTCGCCTTGCTTGGGACGGCACCAATAACGGCAGAAAGACTGTTAACAAGTTCACCGCTTGTGATATTGAATTTCATAAAATTTCCCTGATCGTTGAAAATGGTTTATTAATACCCTTTTGTGCAAAAGGTAAAGTACAAAAATCCGGATTCTATTCTAAGAAATTGTGCTGCCTGATTCAATGATTAGGATTTTTTATCTTTCCGAGACTAATTGAAGACATAATTACGTTACTTCTAAATTTGATGACTCCTTATATATATAAAGTTGGCGACACCCTTTACCAATTTATTATCCCGCATGTTCGAGCGTGGCGCATTATCTCTTATTTTTCTGATATTAGTCGTCTCTCCTTTATACGGACAGGCTTTTGAATCAGCAAAATACGGTGGTGATTTTCTGTCGGTTGGAGGAGGTGCACGCCCACTCGGAATGGGCAGCGCCTATTCTTCCGTAACCCGTGATGTACTTTCGGGGTACTGGAATCCGGCCGGACTTTCAGGAATCGAAGACTGGCAGTTCGTCTATATGCACTCGGAGCGTTTTGCCGGTGTCGTGGGATATGACTACGGTGCCGTTGCCATACCCATCGAAGGCTCCGGCGGTGTTGTGGCACTCAGTTTTTTCCGGCAGGGTGTCGACGGAATAAAAAACACGCTGCACGCATGGGATCCGGAACAAAATCAGCCGAGATCCGATCCCACCAGCTATATTCGTGAATTCAGTGCATCCGACATGGCCTTTTACCTCTCTTATGCCAATAATCTCAGTAACAGGTGGCACTGGGGACTCTCCGCTAAAGTTCTTCACTCCCGGCTCGGTCCGTTCGCCAATGCCTGGGGCTACAGCCTTGATACCGGACTTCAGATGCGGGGCGACCGATACCAATTCGGGATCAATATCATGAATATTACCACACTTCTCAAATTCTGGACTGTCGACGAAATCGAACTGGAAGGACTTAAAAACTTCATTAATCCGGATACCGGAAAACCGGAAACACTACCTGAAGGCACCAACGAATATGTCCGCCCATCGGTCAAAATAGGAGGCAGCCGGAGCTTTAATTTTGGGGACTACTCCCTTGTTACTGCACTGGATACGGACATCCTGTTTGAAGGGCGCCAGACCTACTATCTCAATATCGGCGACATCAGTTTCGAGCCGCATCTGGGGACGGAGCTTGGTTACAAGGATCTTATTTTTATCCGAGCCGGTATCACAGATCTCCATTTTGACGACCGTAACGCCTTTTTCATGGCACCAACACTGGGGACCGGACTGAAACTCGGCGCATTTATGGTTGACTACGGCTTCAGCAGTTTTGCCGGCATCGCTTCTGACCTTGGATTTACCCATAGAATATCACTTCAGCTTACCCTGTAGGTGACCATGCCTCCTGAATCAACAAGACAACCGACGCATCACATCCGACACCGCCTATTTACTGATAAAGCACCTGCAGAAATCATCTGATTCAACCTTGAATACACCTCCGACGGTCATAATAACCGGTCCTACAGCTTGTGGAAAAACCGATCTCTCGTTAGAACTGGCCCGTCATTTCAATGCCCCTGTCATTTCTGCCGACTCCCGGCAATGCTACAGGTATCTCGATATCGGTACCGGCAAAGTATCGGAGGATGTACGTGCCGAAATCCCACACTATCACATCTCCACACACTATCCTGATCAATCCTGCACCGCCTTTGATTTTGCAGGGTATGTCGCCCGGTGGAAAAAGGAGATTACCAGCCTGGGAACCCCTGTCATTATTGCGGGCGGCAGCACACTATATATTGAAGCGCTTATCCGACCACTGGACCCACTTCCACCGAGAAACGATGATCACATTCGTGAGCTTGAAGCAATGGCTGATCGGGCAGGACTGGGGGAGATTCAAAAGAAACTTCGTGAAGTGGACCCGGATTATCTGGAGCAGATCGACGGTCTCAACCGCCATCGCATGTTTCGTGCACTCGATGTCTGGATGCAGACCGGCAAACCGTTCAGCAGCTTTCATATGAACTGTGACATTTCTCCACCTCGGCATACCATTGTCATCTGTCTTGATCGCGACCGAACCGAACTTCACGATCGCATCAGCCGAAGAATCGACCAAATGCTCGACGACGGACTTGTGGATGAAGTTCAATCCATCCTTGACATGGGGTATCACCCTGACCTCCAGGCACTGAAAACTGTAGGCTATCGCGAACCGATCGCATGGATTCAAAACTTATTATCAAAAGAACAAATGCAAGAACTAATAAAAACCAACACCCGGCGATATGCACGCAGACAACTAACCTGGTTTCGAAGATGGGTCGGGGTCCATCGATTCAACCTGACCGAGCACCCGCTTCCCGAAGTACGAAACAAACTTATACAAATGATCGAACAGTTAGCAGCTGAAAGCTAAAGGCTGTACCTTAGAAACTTCACTATCAACTTTCAAAATCACACATCATGCAAGTAGATATAATTATTACCCTTCGTGAATCAATACTGGATCCCAAAGGCAAAGCATCCCGTCATGCCCTTGAAAATTTGGGATTCCGGGAAATTACAGAAGTAAGAATCGGCAAATTTATTCAACTTGAAATCGATACCGACGATCCCGGGGAAGCCCGCAAACTGGCCGAACAGGCCTGCGAGAAACTCCTGGCCAATGCCGTCATGGAAAATTACGAAATTCGCATTCCCGATAACGCCTGAACCCGACTTCAATCCAAATAATCATGAATATAGGAGTACTTGTTTTTCCGGGGTCAAATTGTGACCATGACGCTTATCACGCCCTAAAGCATATTCACGGCATCGACACCTCATTTATCTGGCATAAGGAGTCCGACCTCGGAAATGTGGATGCCATCGTCATACCTGGTGGATTTTCCTACGGTGACTATCTTCGTAGCGGAGCAATTGCCCGGTTTTCACCGGTAATGAACTCCGTGGCGTCATTTGCTTCAAAAGGCGGTCCTGTTCTGGGTATCTGTAACGGATTTCAGATACTTCTTGAAGCTCGTCTTTTACCCGGTACCATGATGGCCAATGAACAGCTGCGCTTCTCCTGCAAGTTTATCAACCTGACCTGCCGGACAAACAGAACCCCATTCACCTCGTCAGTACCGACCGAAACCATTCTCCATATCCCGATTGCTCATGGAGAAGGAAATTACTTTGCTGACGACGATCTTGTAAAACAACTGGAAGATCGGGATCAGATCGTCTTTAGCTATTGCGATGCGTTTGGAAATATCACAGAGGTCGCCAATCCCAACGGATCAACTGCCAACATTGCCGGCATCTGTAATGAAACGGGGAATGTCGTCGGAATGATGCCGCATCCTGAGCGGGCTGTTGAGAAACAGCTTGGATCCAACCATGGTCGTTTTCTTTTTGATTCAATAGATCAGTACCTGACACATAGCATTTGAACGCAGAATATGGACTTCACACTATCTCAATCCATTACTAAAACATCGGATACCCCTGGTTTTGAAAAACAGATACGATAGATAATCCGGAAAGTGTTGGCATACCTGGCCGATGATAGTTTGACCTAAGAAGTGAGGGGCAATCTCAATGAGTGAACTCAAGCATGATTATAACTCATGGGTGCTCAATGTGTCATTACATATCCAAATATTTCAAACACAGGAAATTACAGCAAATACAATCACTCATGGAAAATCAGGGCCGCCAAAAACTTCACTGCAAGGACCTGGTCAAACGGTATAAAAAGCGTACTGTTGTGGATCATGTTTCTATTTCTGTGAAACAGTCGGAGATCGTTGGCTTGTTGGGTCCGAACGGTGCTGGGAAAACTACCACCTTTTATATGGTAGTCGGATTGATTCATCCTGAAAAAGGCCGGATCTATCTTAACAACAGGGATCTCACCTCCCTTCCGATGTACAAGCGTGCGCGGTCCGGTATCGGATATCTGTCCCAGGAGTCAAGTGTTTTTCGAAATCTGACGGTTCGGGAGAATTTGGAATCAATTCTGGAATTTTATTCCTTGAGCAAAGCGCAGCGCCGGGAGCGGGCCGATGTGCTGATCGAGGAATTCAACCTTCAAACCGTGGTAAACAGCAAGGGATTCAACCTGTCCGGTGGTGAACGCCGGCGGACAGAGATCGCCCGTGCCATGGTTACGCAGCCAAATTTCATACTGCTGGATGAACCGTTTGCCGGTGTCGATCCCATAGCTGTAGAAGACATTCAGAAAATCATTTCCCGTTTGAAACACAAAAACATCGGTATTCTTATGACTGATCACAATGTTCATGAAACACTGGCCATAACAGACAGAGCTTATCTTATGTTCGAAGGCAGGATACTGAAGGAGGGATCATCCGACTTTTTGGCACAAGACAAAGAGGCGAGAAAACTTTATCTTGGTGAACAATTCCGATTAGATAGATACAAATACGAAATCACAAAAGAATCATAACATGACTGTAGAAGAAATCACCGTTCGGGAATTGAAGAAAAACCAGGAAGAGAACAAACCTGTTTTTCTGCTGGATGTCCGCGAACAACATGAGAAGGATTTTGTTGATATTGGCGGATCACTGATTCCACTCGGACAGCTGGTCGACCGGGTATTCGAAATAGATTCACAGAAAGACAAGGAGATTGTAATATACTGTAGAAGCGGAGCCAGAAGCGCCGAAGCCTGCAGGGTCCTCATGGCCTCAGGATTCACAAATGTCAAAAACCTGAAAGGAGGCATCCTCAAATGGGCAGAAGAGATAGACCCCAGCTTACCTACCTATTAATCATTGCTACCCTGGCGTCTGGTCAGACATAAGCGGCAATCTGATTAAGCAATTCATCATTGCTTTCAGTCCGCTTAAGCACCTGAAGTAAACTGACCATCGACTCTTTCGGGGATTTTTTCAGGAGATACCGGCGCACCATATTGCGTTCTTCCAGGGAGTCCTCAATAAACTTGTCTTCATTTCGTGTACCGGATGCCGCGATATTGATGGCCGGAAATATGCGATCGTTGGCGATTTCTCTATCCAGAACCAGTTCCATGTTGCCTGTCCCCTTGAATTCTTCAAAAATGAGATCGTCCATTCGGGAATTGGTTTCGACCAGACAGGTTGCAATGATAGTTAATGACCCGCCATTCTCAATTTTCCTGGCTGATCCGAAAATTTTCTTTGGGATGTCCAGTGCCCTGATATCAAGACCACCCGACATGGTTCGACCACCTCCAGCTTGAGCGGCATTATAAGCACGACTAAGCCTTGTGATTGAGTCGATAAGCAGAACCGAATCCTGGCCCATTTCTGCTTTTCTTTTAACGTATCCCAATGCCAATTCAGAAATGCGAGTGTGACTTTTGGTCGATTTATCATTGGATGATGCGAATACACGTCCCCGTGTAGTACGAATAAAATCGGTGACTTCTTCGGGGCGCTCATCTACCAGTAATACAGCCAATTCAATATCGGGATGATAGTCGTCGATCGACCGTGCAATATTCTTTAAAAGAACCGTTTTTCCGGTTCGAGGTGGTGCCACAATCAGAGCACGCTGACCTTTTCCTACGGGAGCAATCAGATCGATAACCCGAAGTTCCACTTCATCTGGATTTCGGGAAAGTTTGATCTGATCAATCGGCATAATAGGCGTTTGCAGATCGAATCTTACCGCTTTTGCCCAAACTGAATACGGTTCATCATTCACATTGTTGACACTGATCAACCGTTTGTTGCCCCGCTGATCCTGTTCGGTTTCACCTTCCACCAAAAGTCCGGGTTTCAAATTGAAAAACCGCACCATTTCCGGCACAACAAACGGGTCTTGCGGGGTTGCTGTAAACTCATGATCGAGTTGTCGAAGAAAACCAAAACCCTTTTCGGTCAGCTCAATAACACCGGAATACACCCCGGCGGGTTTAACATGCTGATTATCAAGAAAATTCGGCGTGACACCACCCTTCTGGTGGTTGTTACCCCGTTTACCTTTTGGCCTGTTCTTCTTGTTGTTCTTCTTTTTGTTTCTATTGCGTGATCGCTTATCCTGGGAATTACTCATAGCTTTATATTTAAATAGACAGGAGGAGTCTATATTCCTCCCCGATAGATACTCTCAGACAATCGTCAGGACAGATACCACCCTCGGTCCTACCGTAACGGTTGTAAGTCTATATTGTAGTAATAATGATTGGAGTTATATCCCGGATAGTCCACCGACCATCATTAACGGATTGTAGTATCTTCACCAATCCAGGAATAACATTCTTTAAGGTCACCGTTGATGTGAATTCTATCACCGGTGCTCCAATTCTGATAAAACTTTTCTTCAGCTGTAGGTGTCACGGGCTGATAGGTCCGGTACATACGGTTCACCGTGCTTGCAACACCGGAGTTACGCTCCCTGGCCCGATCCAGGTAATCCAGCACAAGCCAATAGACCACTTTGTCGATGCGGGTCATTTCCGACCCGGCACAACGAGTTACGGCCTGTCCGTAAATCTGGGCAATAGTAATAAAAGGGTCGGCCCAGTTGGGATCTTCATTGGCGGCTCGCCGGGCATACTCTCTTGCATCCTGCAGGTTGCGAAGATTCAGATGATTTTCGGCAATACGCAACGAAGTACGGGCACGATCCGAGTCCTCCTGTAAGCTGTGAGCTTCCCTTAAATATCTGTTGGCCAAGGTGTATTCTCCTACGTTTTCCGCCTTGTCGGCCAGCCTGAGGATATTTGAAACATTTGGATTGATCTCATACATGTTGACAGCCATCTCTCTGGCTTTGTCCCGATTGCCAGTTGCCCGATACAGTTCATATAGCTCGTGCAAAAGGTCCAGATTTTCGGGATCTTCTTCGAGATCACTTGAAAGCAATTCAATCCGCTCATCAGGGTCTGTTATAAGTTCATTCCGTATTTCTGCAAAGAATTCAATTGTTCCGCTGTCGGCATATGGTTCAGCATCGTTGATGATGGAGAAGACAGCGTCCCGGTCTTCCTGCCGTACATAGTTCTGTATTATCATCTGAACATAGTATCCGTTACCCGCTGTGGTGGCTCTTTCCGGATCCATCTGGAACATTGTTTCATAATCCTGAAGCGCCAACTGATACCCGTTTTCGATATGGTCAGCATGACTTTGATAAAAGCGCCCCCGCTGGAAGTACCAGCGATAAATATTGATTTCTTCGTCATCAAATATTGCAAGAACACGATCGTAAAGTTGCAGCGAAGAATCCAGATAGGCTTCACGCAATCCAGGGTCATCCTGCTGATTAGCCATGTGTTCGTAGACATCGATCATGCGTCTGAAATTACGGTCACCGCGATACTCTCCGGGATGATCATCCATTTCTTTTGGATGTGCATCGACCAACCATCTTCCATAAACAAGTGCCTGCTCATATTGCTCATTCCGGAATTCTTCCGCAAAAAGTGACTGTATTTGCAGTGGAGTGTAACCAAACGGCTGTGCATATACCGTACCGGCTCCAATCAGTATAGTGATTACAAAAAGTGATATTCTTGTCATGGCGATAAAGGTTATTCTTCTCGATCTGCTTATTGCAGTCGACGTTGTTCAAACATAAGTTCGGATAAATTAAAAGTGATTTTAAACGCAAAAACCCTTTCTGAAACCAGGTCAGAAACCTCGGTTCCCCGGAAACCGTATTCGACATTAAAGTCAATCGACGAACCTGTACGGGATGAGGGAATGCCCCATCCTGCATGTATAGTAACGGTTTCAATATCCGTTTCGTGCAGTGTAAGGTTGCCTGTATCGTAAGATACACCTATTCTATATATGAAATTTGAGAAAAACGTACTCCCGACGTCTCTGCGTGCGGCAATATACTGACTGCCTAACCCGAAACGCAGACGATCATTCAAAAAAGACTCGGCTTGACCATTGAAGTTGGTATACCCTTCCCAATTTTGATAAATGACATCACTACTAATCACAAGATACGGATTTAGATTATAGGAAAATCCGGCACTCGCTTCAAGAGGGAATGTTACATTTCCGTCACCGTAATAGGATGGCGGATTAATGGTCACATCCCGTAAATCAATTCTGGATTCAAGCCTTTTCTCCGAAACCATGGCCACCGGCAATGAGAGAGTTGCGCCGAAAGCAGCGCGGTCGTTACTGCGAAAAGCATCACTCCTCGAGTAATAAATCCCTAACCGGTTTCCGAAACCGTAGTGCGAAGTGGTTTCAAGCAGGTTGACAGGCCTGTAATCCGGGTTGTTGAAATAAATGGTCTGATGTCTTTTTATCACACCAAGCAACAGTGAAGGGGCATAACCGAATGATAAAGAATTGGTGATTCTGTAACCAAACCCCACTTCAATTTTGTTGATTCCACCACTTCCCACATTTTCAATCTGGTAGGCTAACTCACCACCCGTATGATTCTGGCCAGGTGGAAGTGAATATTCGTTTTCGGTTATATAACGCGAAGATGTCAGCGGTGATACCGAAAATGAAACCCCAAACCGATCGCGACTCACAGGCAGAACCATCTGAAAGGGACCGGCTTGAAACTGGGTTGAGTTTCCCTGGGTGCTACCGTATTGCGCATTAAAGCTTCTTATTTCAAATGCTCCGCTTGCATTGGTGAAAACGGTACGGGACCAGGCAGCTGGATTGGCAATACTCGCTATCCTGTTGTCGTGCAAAGCCACACCATATACACCCATTCCATCAGCATACGTGGAACGGAAATCATTGGGAAGACCCACTCCGAAATGAGAGTACATCGACCCGCCTCTCCAAATGCCATCGGCTTCAGCTCGGTCAGCGAGAGTGGTTAAGAGAAACAGACAAACTGTTACAACGGAAAGGAAATGTCTCATATAGTGATGATTACTGCTCTTGGGAGATACTTGTGATTAGTATTTTGGGCTGTCGTTCGGTGGGGTCATCCGGACCGGAAATCAATGCGGGCATAACCCTGCCGTCGTTGGAACCGATCACAGCATATAGTTTACGTGAATCCGACGAATTTTGCATTTGCTCGAGGGCGAGATTTGTCAGGTTCAATCGGTAAGAACTATCCACTTCCAGACGGTTTGACTGAAAACGGGGCTCCACATTTATAGAATAATTGATCTCATCCGGCTCCAGATAAAAGAGTCGCATGGTTTCGACTCCTGGCCTGACAAACTGCGGATCAACACCGGTACCGGCATCCATACGAACGGTGTCTTTATATAGAACCATCTCAACTCTGGAA
>SLQC01000304.1 GCA_007131625.1 Balneolales bacterium
ACTGTTGAGCTACAATGAGTGGACACTAAGCGAAATCGCCTGGCGCATGGGTTACAGCAGTGTGCAGCACCTGTCCGGACAGTTTAAATCCGTCGTCGGCCTCTCTGTATCCGAGTACAAAAAAGAAGACAGCACATCCCGGCAGAAACTGGATTCGGTGCATTGACTTACCGTTCCACGCTGCATCGTACTACTTTCAATGGTTTCAGGACCGAGTGCAATTCATTGAATTTCATTGTAACCCCCGTCCAGGGTCTGCTGTATCAGACCCCGTCCGGATTCATAATTACTTTTCACCCGGGAATTTGCAAACCTGTTTTCTTGACTAATGATTATTTGGGGGAGTTTGCGGTTCTAATATTAGTGGGAGGTAACGGTTCTAATTAAATATAACGTCAAAATTATATAACATTCCATTGTTCTGCTGTAACGCAACCGGGTCATGCATTCGTTTAATTTGGTATGTATGAAAAGCAAACCATCTCAAAACACATTGCAGATAAGGAACCATGGCAGATCAGGAAAACAAACACGCACTTCGCATTGAAGGCATGAGCTGCGCCTCGTGTGTGGCCAATGTTGAGCGAGCGCTGAAATCGGTAGACGGTGTTCGCCGGGCTGATGTCAATCTGGCGACCTCTGAAGCCCAGGTGGATCACACTAACGATGATATTCAGGCGCTTGTCGATGCTGTGGAAAAAGCCGGTTATCGCGCATCGGTACCGGATAATGGCCGGCCGGATGGAGCATCCCCGCAACCTCTCCCGGATTCTCCGTTTAAACGTAAATTTTGGATCGCCCTGCCACTGGCTGCGTTCGTTTTTATATTGGATATGGGTCCGATGGCCATTCCTGCATGGCATCATTGGGTGTCGCAGCATCTCATGACATGGAACAGTATCCAGTTGGCACTGACCGCTGTTATCCTTTTCTATACCGGATCATCCTTTTTTAAAGGCGCCTGGCGGTCGGCTCTGCATCGGTCCGCGGATATGAACAGCCTTGTTGCCATCGGAACCGGTGCAGCATTTGCTTTCAGTGCGTATGCGACGTTTTTCGGCCGTGAAGGCGGACTGGTACAGCCAGGCGATGTCTATTTTGAGACGGCCGCTATCATCATCGCACTGATTCTGCTGGGTAAATGGATGGAGGAACGGGCCCGCAACCGGAGCAGGGATGCGATGACCGGATTACTGGAAATGACCCCGCAAAAAGCACACCGGTTCAGAAATGGACATCGGAATAGCAACGCACAAAACGGGAATGCACAAAACAGGGAGTTTTCCCCGGAGCAGGATATCGTTCGGAATGAAAAAACATCGTCAGAAGGCAATGAAGTAAGTGATGTTCAGGTTGATGACCGGGAAGTCAACCAGGATCCATCCGACAGCCTGACAGAAACCGTTCCGGTCGGAGAGATTATCGTCGGCGACCGGCTGCTGGTAAAAGCGTTTGAGCAGGTACCTGTAGATGGAAAAGTGGTGTCGGGAAATCCTGATATCGACGAGTCAATGATGACTGGTGAAAGTATGCCCGTCGGGAAAAAAAAGGATGACGAAGTCGCAGGGGGCACCCGTAATACTTCGGTTGCATTTGAGATGGTCGCAACAAGGGTTGGTGCCGATACCGCACTGTCCCGAATCATCGATACGGTACGGGAAGCGCAAAACTCCAAGCCGCCGATTCAGCGCCTGGTGGATAAAGTCGCATCCGTCTTTGTCCCGATTGTGCTGGTCGTTGCTCTGATTACTTTTATGCTGTGGTGGTGGCTGGGGAGCCCGGCGCAGGCGATGGTCAATATGGTGGCGGTACTTGTGATTGCCTGTCCATGTGCATTGGGACTTGCGACTCCGACCGGACTGATGGTCAGTTCGGGACGGGCGGCGGAGAAAGGAATTCTGATAAAAGATGCCGTTACACTCGAAGAAGCCCGAAAAGTTGATGTCATCCTGTTTGATAAAACCGGAACGCTGACTACCGGTGTCATGGAGGTAAATCATGTGGCACCATTTTCCGACTCCCTGACAGAAAAGGATCTGCTGACTCTGGCAGCATCGGTTGAGCAGCATTCAGATCACCCGGTTGCTGAGAGTATCGTTCGAAAAGCGGCCGGTGAAAATCTTTCACTGATGGATGCAGAACATGTGGAAACGTTCATGGGGATGGGAATTACAGGGAAAGTGGGAGAAAGGCAGGTTGATGTCAGTTCTTATACGGTATTTGAACGGTACTCCGATGAACAGAACCAGTTTATTGCAGATGCTCAGGATCGCGGGGAAACGGTGCTGCTGGTCCGCCTGGAGAAAGAGCCGGCCGGATTCATCACCATTTCCGACCAGATCCGCCCGGAAGCACGTGGAGTTATAGAAAAATTGAAACGGATGGATATTGAGACCGTGATGGTGACCGGTGATCAGGCCCGGAATGCACAGGTAGTCGCAGATAAACTCGGAATTAATAATGTGGAGTCTGGCGTCAAACCTGATGAAAAAGCTGAATGTGTACGGCGCTACCAGCAGAAAGGGAAGCGTGTCGCAGTGGTAGGGGATGGCATCAATGATGCCGCCGCGCTGGTTCAGGCGGATCTGGGAATGGCACTGTCCGGCGGTACCGATCTGGCTATGTCATCATCCGACATCACCCTTGTTGGAGGAAGTCTGGAAAAGGTGGTCGACGCGCTGGAACTCTCCCGCGGAACACTCCGGATCATCCGTCAGAATCTTTTCTGGGCATTTGTTTATAACACGTTGGGCATACCACTGGCCGCTTTGGGATTCCTGAGTCCCATGTTTGCCGCTTTCGCTATGGCGATGAGCTCGGTCAGTGTGGTCACCAATAGTCTGCGAATAAAAAAAATATAATTATCCACTTTGTTTATTAATAAAATTTAATATATTGACGATAGCAATGTAAGTCGGCTAAAGAAGTGCATAAATCAGCGTTATAAGCTCTCTGACTTTCATATTAAGGTTTATGCATGTGTTTACCTGAATTTTTTTGAGCAAGGGGAAGAAAAATTTGCTTGAAGAATTCACAGGAATTGCCTACTTATCCACCACTTTTCAACATTAAATAATAAAGTGCTCTGAATGAAACGTTGGAAGAATCGTGTCGCGACAGTAATGGTCGTTCCGGTGGTTGTTATCGTCATGCTGACCGGGTAGTCCGGATCAGTTTTATGATAACAATCCCAAATAAATCATGGAAAAACGTGAAGTATTAGAAATCGACGGAATGCATTGCTCAGGGTGTGCGAGTACAGTTGAAAGCGCACTCATGCAATCAGACGGAGTCAGTGAAGCTTATGTCGATCACGAATCGGGAACGGTGAAAATAGTTCACTCGCTGTCCGATGATGAAGTTAGCGATATTATTACCGGAGCGGGTTACCGGTTGACCGGAAAAAAACAGGGTTAGCAACGCTGATTCAATTCCGGCTGCATAATGCAACGGGTTCAGAAACTGGTCGCAGGCCGGTTAATTGACCTTTGCACGCAATTTGTGTAACCTTACTTCGTAGTAATATGTCATGACATCCCGTAAACACCAAAATTCCATGATCAGAAATCATCGTCTTTTAAACAGCTTTTCCGCCGTTCTTGTGGCAGTCATGCTGCTTCTGCCGGCAGAGTATGTTTTCGGTGCGATGTGTACTATGGATACGCACGATGTTGCGAATGCCGCGTCCGATACCTGTTGCCCGGAATCCGGTGAATCTGAAAGAGGTAACGAAACGGATGCTGCCGACGCGGATACTACCGATGCGGACACCGCTTCCGGGACCGGACATTGCGATATGGATGTCTCATCGGCACACCTGAATTGTGAAGATTGCGAATGCTTCTTTCTTCCCTTTTCGGATAGCAGAAGTTCCGCCGATTACGGAATCACCATAAACCAGGTAATTCCCGATCTGTCTATTGACAGTACCTACCCGCTTTTTACTATTTCAAGCACTATATATCGGGAACATACGGACCCCGGTCCGAGCCCATCCCGGATTCCGATATACCTGGCAAATCAGGTTTTTCTGAATTGAAAATAATCTGACTACCGGCCGGATTCATCCGACAATTGACATTTTATAACGGGTCCACTGACTTGTTGTATCTGGTCCGCCGGATGTCCTTCCTTCCTGCCGGCCGCATTGTGTATGATCGCACAAAAGTGCATACCTTAAATTATCGAGTTCCACATCGCAAAACTGTGGGAAAGTCGGACATCAACCTGAAAGGCAAATGGTTAGTATGCCGGAAAGACGCTGAATCCATGCGTATCCCGGATAGTCCTGATGTTTTCATATTATTAATTCGCCTGTAACAACAAAATAATGATCAGCAAAATCATCCGCTTTTTTCTTGAAAACAAACTGATAGCCCTGCTGCTGTTTCTGGCCCTGGCCGGTTGGGGTATCGCCACGGCACCGTTTGACTGGGATATCGGATTCATCCCCCGTAATCCCGTTCCGGTAGACGCCATCCCCGATATCGGTGACAACCAGCAGATCATCTTCACCGAATGGCAGGGGCGCTCGCCACAGGACATCGAGGATCAGATCACCTATCCGCTGACGACACAGCTTTTGGGAATCCCCGGTGTTCGTACCATCCGCAGCAATTCCATGTTCGGCTTTTCATCCATAAACATCATATTCGAGGACGACATCGAATTTTATTGGAGTCGCGCCCGGATTCTGGAAAAGCTGAACGCGCTGCCGGGAGGACTGCTGCCGGATGGCGTGCAGCCGGGCCTCGGACCCGACGCTACCGCTCTCGGACAGATTTTCTGGTACACTTTGGAGGGATATGACGCTGATGGGAATCCAACCGGGGGATGGGATCCGCAGGAGTTGCGATCCATTCAGGATTTCCAGGTGCGATACGCGCTTTCAGCGGTCGAAGGTGTCGCGGAAGTGGCCAGCATCGGTGGATTTGTAAAGGAGTACCAGGTGGATATCGATCCGGTTGCCATGCGGGAAGCCGGCGTTTCGGTGACCGATATTGCCGATGCGGTGCGGAGCAGTAATCTGGATGTCGGCGCCCGGACCATCGAGATGAATCGCGCCGAGTATGTCGTGCGCGGACTCGGCTATATCCGTTCACTGGAGGATCTTGAGGAAAGTGTGGTGGCGGTTCGCAACAATACGCCCATCCGGATAAAAGATGTGGCTCATGTAGGGATGGGTCCGGCTCAGCGTCGGGGGGCGCTCGACAAAGCCGGGGCGGATGCCGTCGGTGGCGTGGTCGTGGCCCGCTACGGTGAAAATCCGCTTGAAGTGATCAACAGGGTGAAAGAGGAGATCGGGACAATTGCTACGGGACTCCCGTCAAAAGAACTGGCCGACGGGACCGTCTCACAGGTGAAGATTGTGCCGTTTTATGATCGTACGGGACTGATTTACGAAACGCTTGGAACTCTGGAAGAAGCTCTTTCGCTGCAGATCCTGATTACCATCATTGTGATCATCATCATGGTGATGCATTTGCGGACCTCTTTTGTGATTTCCGCGCTGCTGCCGCTGGCGGTGCTGATGAGTTTTATCATGATGAAATATGTCGGGGTGGATGCCAATGTGGTCGCGCTGGCCGGAATCGCGATATCGATCGGGACGGTGGTCGATATGGGGATCATCCTCACGGAAAATATGCTCAAGCACATGGATGAAAAAGATCCCGATGAGAATCTGCTTGAGACGATCTACCGGGCGACCGCTGAGGTGAGTCCGGCCGTGATCACCGCACTGTTAACCACGATTGTCAGCTTCCTGCCGGTGTTTATGCTGGAAGCACAGGAAGGGCGGCTGTTCGGACCGCTGGCCTGGACCAAGACCTTTATTCTGATTGCAGCGCTGGTGATCGTCATCACTCTGATCCCAGCCTTCTCCCACTGGCTTTTTTCCCAACGGATAGACAGCCGTCGCTGGCGGGTTATCTGGAACGGAGTACTGATTGGCGGTGGCGTTATCATCGCATTCTTTTATCTCGGATGGGCCGGACTCGCGCTGATGGCACTTGGAATCAACAATCTGGCGGGAATCTGGCGGGAAGATTACCGGCCTTGGGCTCCATGGGTCAATAACGGGATCATCCTGCTGGCAATCGCCTGGTTGCTGGCCGGCAACTGGCTTCCGCTGGGACCCGGAAATCCCGTATCGGTCAGCATGCTCTTTATTCTGCTGCTCGTGGCTGTCATGTTCGTATTATTCTGGCTTTTCATAAGATATTACGAACGCATTCTGGACTGGTCGCTCAGACATAAAGCGGCATTTCTGATCATCCCGCTGCTGATTCTTCTGTTCGGTGGGATGAGCTGGCGCGGATTTGACACCACGTTCCGGTTTGTTGCAAAAGGGTGGGATGCGGTCGGAGTGGAAGTGGAAGAAACCCGCCTGTGGACCGCTATGGACGATCGATTTCCCGGTCTGGGCCAGGAGTTTATGCCGACTCTCGACGAAGGTTCTTTTCTGCTGATGCCGACGACCATGCCGCATGCAGGTATGGAAGAGACTCTACAGATGATGCGGGGGATGGATATGCGGATCGCCTCGATACCCGAAGTGGAAACGGTGGTCGGCAAGATCGGACGGGTGGAATCGGCACTCGATCCGGCACCGGTTTCGATGTTCGAAAATGTAATCATCTATAAAAGTGAGCACAAAACCGATGAACGCGGACGTCGGGTGCGTTTTAAAGTCGAGGACGGTGAGTTTGTGCGAAATGAGGCCGGTGAGCTGATCCCGGATCGCCGCGGCCGGTATTTCCGTCAATGGCGGGATCACATCCAGGACCAGGACGATATCTGGGCCGAAATTCTGCATGCCGCCGATATTCCCGGCGTGACATCCGCCCCGAAACTTCAGCCGATCGAAACGCGGCTGATCATGCTGCAAACGGGCATGCGGGCCAATATGGGAGTGCGCATCAGTGGTCCAGACCTGGAAACCATCGATGAATTCGCCACCAGCCTGGAGCCTCAGATCAGGCAGGTCGAGGGGGTTCGTCCGGCATCCGTATTCGCGGATCGGGTGGTTGGAAAACCGTATATCGAAATTGACATCGACCGGCAGGATATTGCCCGTCATGGCCTGACCATCCGGAATGTGCAGGAGGTGATCAGCACTGCCATCGGCGGACAGATGCTCGGGATGACGGTCGAAGGGCGGGAGAGATACCCCTTGCGTGTCCGGTATGCCCGGGAGAACCGGAATAATCCCGACGAAATGAAACGAATCCTGGTCCCGGCGCCGGACGGCTCCCAGATCCCGCTCGGACAACTGGCTGAGTTTCGGTTCGAGACCGGCCCGATGAACATCCGCAGTGAGAATACGTTCCTCAATGCCTATGTCACGTTTGACAGTCAGCCGGGGGAAGCGCCGGTGGATGTGGTCAACCGGGTGAGGGAACACCTCGACCGGCAGATCAGCGAAGGCAGTCTGAACGTCCCCGACGGCATCAGTTATGTATTCGAGGGGGAATTCCGAAATCAGCAGCGAGCGGCCGAACGTCTGTCGGTGGTGCTGCCCATCACATTACTGATCATCTTCCTGATCATCTACTTCCAGTTCCGCTCATCACCGGTAACGATTATCGTTTTCTCCGGTATCGTTCTGGTATGGGCGGGTGGATTTATCCTTCTCTGGCTCTACGGCGAGGACTGGTTCTTCAACTTCTCCGTGATGGGTGTGGAGCTGCGGGATTTCTTCCAGATGGGCACCATCAATATGAGTGTGGCGGTATGGGTCGGATTTCTGGCGCTGTTCGGCATCGCAGTGGATAACGGCGTGGTGATGGCCACCTATCTGGAGCAGCTGTTTGAACGGAAGAGGCCGGAAGGACGCGAGGCGATCTACGCGACGGCCATCGAAGCCGGCATGCGGAGGGTGCGTCCCTGCCTGATGACCACCGGAACGACACTGCTCGCGCTGATGCCTATCCTCACGTCGCCCGGCAAGGGATCCGAAATCATGATCCCCATGGCGATTCCCATTTTCGGAGGCATGCTCATCCAGGTGCTGAGTCTGCTTATGGTACCGCTGCTGTACGCCCTGTGGAAAGAAAAAAGTCTGACATTTAACCCCGAAAGCAATGACAATCATGAAAGTATGTAATAGAATTCCTGAATCTACAAGGGTAATCAGGCGGACCGGCAATTATCAACCCGGACTTCTCTGGTTCATTTTGTTGATCGTTGCGATGACAGGATTACCGGTTCAGGCACAGGACCGACCGGAAGATTTGGATCGACAGGATCAGTACGTGCAAACAGAGCTGCAAGATCAGGGGGATCAGAGGAACCAACCGGACGATCAGGTCCAACTGGACGCGCAACCGGGGTTGCAAGATCAGGATGGTCAGAAAAGTCAACCAGTTCAGCATATCCAACAAGACCAGAAGGAATTGCAGAACGAACAGTTTCAACAAGTCCAACGGGACCAACAAGTGCGAGACCGGACAGCTCACCCGCAGCTTGAGGAGTATCTTCGCATCGCCGCAGAAGAGAATCCGGAGTTGCGGGCACTGTGGCACCGCTATCGGTCGGAGCAGGAGAAAGTCGGACAAGTGGGAACTCTGCCGGATCCCGAGGTGAGCATCGGATACGATTTCAACCCGATGATGTCGGAGACGGTGCTCGGACGCTTTTCGGTATCCGCGATGCAGATGTTTCCGTGGTTCGGAACGCTGGAATCGCGGCGGGAGATGCAGCGGGCGTCATCGGAAGCGGATCTGCAGCAGCTGAACAGCCGGCAGCTGGATCTGTATCGTGATATCCAGTCTGTCTGGTTTGATTTGTCAGAGCTGCAGCGTCAGATCGACATCGCCAATAAGACGATCGATCTGGTTCGTGAATTGGAATTTCTGGTGGAAATCCGCTATGAAACGGCGCGGACCGGACAGGCCGATTTACTTCGTATCCAAATGGAGGAGCAGCGATTGCAGACCATGATCGCCAATCTGGAAGACAAAAAAAATCCGGTCAGAGTACGATTTAATGCCCTGTTGAACCGGGAGTCGGATGCCGAAGTGCAAACGGCCGATGAGATCGGATTGCGGCCGCTTCCCTTTACAGAAGAGGAATTAAAGACACGGCTGATGGAGCAAAATCCACAATTTGACCGGCTGGATGCCCGGGCGCGCATGCTCCAAGAACAGCAAAATCAGGCCCGGCTGCAAGGACGACCGGGTTTTGGTCTCGGACTGGAAGTGATGGGACGCGATTTCGGACCGATGTCCATGAATCCCGAAATGAACGAAAGTTTCTTCGGGATGGCGACCATCCGCGTACCGATCTACAGATCGCGCTACAGTGCGCAGTACCGGCAGGCCACCGAACAGCTGCAAGGGCTGGATTATGAACGGATTCATACAGAAAACAGACTGCTGACCGATCTGGAAGAGGCTCTTGAGCGATTCCGGGAGTCGGAGCGTTCGGTTCAACTGCTGGATGTCGAGCTGATTCCCCGGGCCGAACAGGCGTATGAGATTCTGGGCGATGGGTATGCTGCCGGCAATGTGCGATTTGATGAGGTGCTTCAGTTGCAGCGGGAACTTCTGAATCTGGAACTGGAGCGCATTGAAGCACTGGTCCGGCAGAACAAGGCGGTCATCACGATTGAAAGTATCACGGAAAACGAAAGAATCGCTGAAAATCCGGTCGGTTCCTATTAGGCAATTATTTGAACTATTGATATCCCTTTATAATTCATAATACACGAAGATATGCAACCAACAAGAAATCAGATACTTATCGGAGCGGGACTGGTTCTGGCCGGTTTACTCCTCGGATGGATCCTGTTCGCGGGTCCGGCAGATCATGAACAAGATGAAGCCCATACCCATGATCAGGAAATGGTCGAAGCGGACGAAAACGCCGATGAAGTATGGACGTGCTCCATGCATCCGTCGGTCAGGGAGGACGGACCCGGCCAATGCCCCATCTGCGGAATGGACCTGATCCCTGCTTCCTCTGAGGAGCGGGAAGACGATTACTCGATGGTGATGACCGAAGCTGCCATTAAACTGGCACAGATTCAGACCGCACCGGTCGTTCTCGGTTCACCGACACGGGAAATCCGTTTGCCGGGCCGCATCAAAGTGGACGAACGTCGGATTACCGATATCACCACCCATTTTTCAGGCCGTGTACTTGAAACCAAAGTGGATTTTACCGGTGCGCCGATTCGCAGGGGAGAGCCGATGGCCACCGTTTATTCCCCGGAACTGGTCACCGCCCAGCGGGAACTGATCGAAGCTGACCGTCAAAAGGAACGGAATCCCCGCCTCTATGAAGCGACCCGCCGGAAATTCCGGCTGTGGGAGTTCACCGACGATCAGATCGATGCGATCATTGAACGCGGCGAGGTGCAGCGGGAGATGGAAATCATGTCGCCGGTGGATGGATTTGTGATGTCGCGCAATATTGTGGATCAGCAGCATGTGATGGAAGGTACGGTCATTTACGAAGTGGCCAATCTGGAGAATTTATGGGTGGTGCTGGAAGCGTATGAAGAGGATATGGGATGGATATCGGTTGGTGACGAAGTTCGATTCACGGCTCGTGGCTATCCGGCCGGCACCCGGACGGCGACGGTAAGTTATATCGATCCGGTGGTGAACCCCTCCAGTCGCACGGTGGGTATCCGGGTAGATGTCGAAAACAGCGATAGCCGTCTCAAGCCGGATATGCTGGTCACAGGGACGATACGGGCGGAATTGCCTGATGAAAAACTTCTGGTGCCCGTTTCTTCGGTTCTCTGGACCGGTCCGCGCTCTCTGGTATATGTGATGGACACCGGTGCGGATACGCCGCGGTTTGAAGTGCGGGAAGTGGAGCTGGGTCCGCGCAGCGGAGACCATTATGTGATTGAAGAAGGCATGGAAGAGGGCGAGCAGGTGGTCTTCCACGGCGCTTTCCGCATCGACAGTGAGTTCCAGCTGGCCGACCGATTCAGCATGATGAACCGCGAGCCGGGTTCGGGGGCGGTTCCGGTGCACGATCACGGTGCCATGAATGGATCTGACGATCCGGCGACGGATCATGACGACCACATCGTCCCCGACGAGGAGACACACGAACATGGAGATGCGGTCGATGGAGCCACAGATGATTTCCGGAATGACTTTCTCGCGCTACTGGATAATTACCTGGAAGGCAAAGAAGCACTGGTCGCATCCGATTTTGATGGTGCCAGAGAAGCGTTTCAGCATGCAGCTGATGAACTGGAGTCGATCGGCCTTCACCGGATGCAAGGCGATGCTCACATGCGGTGGATGGATCAGTACGAAGCGATCGCCGGACATCTGGATCATATCCTGGAAGCCGGAGATATCGATGGTCAGCGCGAAGGGTTTGCGCAACTTTCCCATGTCCTGATCGAAGTGGTCCACAACTACGAAATCCCCGGGGTAAGATATCATCAATACTGTCCCATGGTGGATGAAATCTGGCTCAGCAGTGAAGAGGAAATCGCAAATCCCTATGACCCATCCATGCTGCGCTGCGGAGAGGTGATTGAGCGGATTGAGCACTGAGTCCAGTAATAAAATTGAGTTTTCCCGCCATTACGTGCGGGTGTACTCTTGCGTAGGTAATCCATAATTAAAGGAAGGTGGCGGTCATGAAAGAAATAAAAGCAATGATCAGACCCGAGATGTTTGAGACGGTCTATAAAAATTTGAGAACCGAGGGGTACTGCTGTATCACGGTTTACTCTGGTGAAGGGGTCGGCCGCCATGGCGATCCAGACAAAATGAATGCGACACTTGAATTTCCGTTCCTTCATTCGAAAGTGACGAAAATCGAGATTGTCGTTGATGAATTGCAGGAGGAAGAAGTTATGAAAATTATTCGGGATGCCGCATGCACCAACCATGCCGGTGACGGAATCATGTACAGTACTCCAATAGATAATGCGGTTAGCATCCGCACCGGGAAGAGTGGCAAAGATGTACTTTGATCAGGGTAATCTAAATCAGGTAACAATGTAAGAAATACCGTTTGCCATATACCTGATAAAAGGTATTAACAGACTTAAGATCATTCAACAAACCATAAATAACCAAAAAGAGGCAACTATGAAGAACCTAATGATAACATTTACCATCCTTTTTGTGAGTATGACACTGGTCAGCCAGGTCGTAGCACAGGGGCAACATTCACACCATAATAACCATCAGCATGAAACGATGTCCGGCAGCCATGCCGCTGATGACTTTCAAACGGAATTCGCTGTATTTATGCAGAGCTATTTCGAATTAAAAGAGGCGCTTGTAGATTCGGATTTGAAACAAGCCGGACACAGTGCGCATAAAATGGGTGAACAGCTGGAGGAGATCGGCCCGCATCGTTTGGAAGGGGACGAGCACATGTTCTGGATGAATCGATTTGAAGATCTGTCCGATGTAATAACTACGATCCATGATGCCGGAAGTCTTGACGATGCCCGTGAACAATTCAGTTCACTGTCCGACCAGTTGGTTGAAATTGTGGGCACCCTTGGCACGAATGGCGTGGTTTATCACCAGTACTGCCCGATGGCAGAAGCCGGATGGCTTAGTGACGAAGAAGAGATCCGAAATCCATACATGCCGGATACCATGCTTGGATGTGGACGTATCGAGGAGCAATTGGAGGGCTGATTGCAAGTGTAAACACACCAATATCAATCAACGGGAGGATTTCCGATGAGTGCTAATAAAAAAAACAACAAAACCGATCATAGCAAGCACGATCATGATCATTCACATCATGACCACGATGACCATGAGAGACACGACCACCATGATCATTCCGGTCATGAACAGGAGCACGAAAATCATGAAAAAGCTGAACATGACGAGCACTCTAACGACCACCAGGGTCACGGTGGACATTCCCACCATGAGCATCATTTGGCGATGGTGAAGGATTTCAAATTCCGCTTTTGGTGGGTTCTGGCCCTGACCATCCCGATCCTGGCGCTTTCCCCGATGATCCAGGAGTTCCTCGGGGTTGACTGGCGGTTTACAGGGGATGTATACCTGTTGTTTGTCCTTTCCACTGTTGTCTATTTCTTTGGCGGTTGGCCGTTTCTGACCGGCCTGGTCGATGAATTAAAGAAGCGTCAGCCCGGGATGATGACGCTGATCGGACTGGCGATTACGGTCGCCTATGTGTACAGTGTGTTTGTGGTGTTCGGACTGGAAGGCCATCTGCTTTTCTGGGAGCTTTCGACGCTGGTGGCCATCATGCTGGTGGGGCACTGGATCGAGATGCGCTCGGTGATGAGCGCCTCTGCAGCGCTGGAAAAGCTGGCGGAACTGCTGCCGGGAAAAGCTCACCGGTTGAATGAGGATGGTTCCGTTGAAGATGTGCCGGTGGAAGAGCTGAACGTCGGCGACCGGATTGTGATCAAGCCGGGCGAAAAAATCCCGGCGGATGGATTGGTCGTCGAAGGAAAAACCAACGTCAACGAAGCGATGCTGACCGGGGAGTCCCTGCCGGTGGAAAAGCAGGAAGATGACGAAGTGATTGGCGGAGCGGTCAATGAAGAGGGCTCCATCACTGTGAAAATTCATAAAGCCGGAGATGAGTCGTTCCTGTCACAGGTCATCGCTCTGGTCCGGCAAGCCCAGGAGACCAAATCCCGCACGCAGGACCTGGCCAACCGCGCGGCTTTCTGGCTGACCCTCGTCGCTATCACCGGTGGAATTCTGACCTTTTTCGTCTGGACGGCCTTCACCACGCAGGACTTCAGTTTTGCCATCAACCGGACCGTTACCGTGATGGTCATTGCCTGTCCGCATGCCCTGGGTCTGGCGATTCCTTTGGTTGTAGCGGTCTCCACCTCTCTGGCAGCCACCAATGGGTTCCTGATTCGCAACCGGACCGCATTTGAAGAAGCCCGAAATTTGAATGCCGTCATTTTTGACAAGACCGGAACCCTTACCGAAGGAACGTTCACCGTGACGGATATCCTGAATTTCAACGGACAGCTCAGTGATGATGAAATTCTGAACTACGCCGCTGCTGTGGAAACCAACTCGGAACATCCTATCGCCCGGGGAATTGTCCAGAAAGCGGGTGAGACCTGGAAAGTGGAGGATTTCAACTCCATCACCGGTAAAGGAATTGAAGGAAAGGTGAAGGGGAAATCTGTAAAAGTCGTGAGTCCCGGATACATTCGGGATGAGAAAATGGAATATCCGAAGAAGCAGGTGGAAGAGACTTCCGCACAAGGCAAGACGGTCGTTTTTGTTGTCCTTGATGGGAAACTGGAAGGAGCAATTGCGCTCGGTGACAAGATCCGTAAGGAGTCGCGGCAGGCGATCAACCGTCTACATGAGATGGGCATTCAGTCCATCATGCTCACCGGTGACAACCGCCAGACCGCCGAATATGTGGCAGGTGAACTGGGTATCGACCAGGTGTTTGCCGAAGTGCTTCCGGAGGAGAAAGCGGACAAAGTGAAGGAAGTTCAGGGTCAGGGCAAAAAAGTGGCGATGACCGGTGACGGTGTCAATGATGCTCCGGCGCTTGCCAGTGCGGATGTCGGTATTGCCATCGGCGCGGGGTCGGATGTTGCTGTCGAAACCGGGGATATTGTCCTGGTCCGCAATAATCCGGAAGATGTGGCGCATGTGATCCAGCTATCCCGGGCGACCTACAGCAAGATGGTACAGAATCTGTTCTGGGCGACCGGGTACAACGTGGTCGCCATACCATTGGCTGCCGGTGTGCTGTTTGCCTGGGGAATCATTCTGAGTCCGGCCATGGGCGCAGTGTTGATGTCTCTGAGCACCGTCATCGTGGCGATCAATGCCCGGTTTTTGAAGCTGGGATCATAAAATAAATGAATAGTCTGATTTTCCGGAGTGTTGGAGTGTCGGGATTGCCTTGGCGGTTTGGATGATTGCATCTGAACCGATTCCTTCCAATGTTATTTCGATTATATTTGGTAGTACTACAGGTAACTCTACCATTCACTTATAGCGATTATTATGAGACCTTCAAAACAACGCTCCTGGGCCGAACCCTACAAAATCAAGATGGTCGAACCGGTGAAAATGACTTCCCGGAAAGACCGTGAAAAATTTATCAACGATGCCGGTTATAATACATTTTTGTTGCGTTCTGATGATGTTTATATCGACCTGCTGACCGATAGCGGAACTTCGGCCATGAGCGATCAGCAGTGGGCCGGCATGATGCTTGGCGATGAAGCCTATGCCGGAAGCCGAAATTACTACAACCTCGAGGATGCGGTAAGGAAATATTATGGATACCGCTACCTGGTCCCGACCCATCAGGGACGTGCTGCCGAACATCTGATTTCCCAAATCATGATCCGGGAAGGCGACATGATACCCGGTAATATGTACTTTACAACCACCCGTCTGCATCAGGAACTGGCTGGCGGGCAGTTTGTCGATGTCATTATTGATGAGGCCCATGATCCGGAAAGCGAGCACCCCTTCAAAGGCAACGTGGATCTTCAAAAACTGGAGGATCTTATCAAGAAGGCAGGGGCGGACCGCATTCCCTATGTCAGTATTGCCACTTCGGTAAATATGGCCGGGGGTCAGCCCATTTCACTGGAAAATCTCCGGGCGCTGCGCGAACTGACTCAAAAACATAACATTCCAATCATTCATGACATGACCCGCGTGGCCGAAAACGCCTACTTTATCAAAATGAAGGAAAAAGGCTACGACGATATGCCGGTTGTGGCGATCGTTCGGGAAATCTGTGATCTCACCGATGGAGCTACCATGAGTGCCAAAAAGGATGCACTGGTGAATATCGGTGGATTTTTGGCGGTCAACGACAAGGAGATATTCGAAGAAGCACGAAATCTCGTTGTGGTGTATGAGGGGTTGCATACGTATGGCGGATTGGCCGGACGCGATATGGAAGCCATGGCACGGGGTATTTCCGAGTCGGTCCAGGATGATCACATTCGCGCGCGTGTCGGTCAGGTACAATATCTCGGCGATAAATTGATCGAATGGAAGGTGCCGGTGGTGCGTCCGATCGGTAGTCACGGTGTGTTTCTCGACGCCCGGAAAATTCTCCCGCATATGTCACAGGATCAGTTTTCGGCGCAGGCGCTGGCAGCCGAATTGTATCTGGATTCGGGCGTGCGATCCATGGAGCGCGGTGTGGTATCGGCCGGACGCAATCCCGAATCCGGCGAACATAATTATCCCTCTCTGGAAATGGTACGTCTGACTATCCCCCGGCGGGTTTACACCCAGGCACATATGGATGTCGTCGCCGAATCCGTTGCCGAAGTGTACGAGAACCGGAAACGGATCAGGGGATTGAAGATGGTTTATGAACCAAAGTATCTGCGATTTTTCCAGGCGCGGTTTGAACCATTGTAACGATCCGGCCTATGTACTCAAAGCCATGCGGATTGCAGACGCCATCATTTCAAAGGTACGCCAGAACCTGTTCTGGGAAAAAAATAGAATGTCAAAATCATATAACATATACACAGAACTCTGTACATGACAGGCAGACCATAATCAGTTATATAAGAAAGAGTTGCTTGACAAGCAGATTGCTCATCAACAACCCAAATAATCAATCCGGATAAAAACGAGGTAATATAATGAGAAGTTCAATGATTTCAATTCTGACCGCCATAGTATTGGGTTTGATGATCCAGCCGGTTACGGCACAGAATCATCAGGGCCATGGTGGAGGCATGCATCAACATATGATGCAGATGATGGAGGATTGTCCCATGATGGGTGACCGGGACATGGACCACTCCGAGATGATGGAGATGATGCAAAGGCACCCCATGTTTGAAGGCGAGGACATGAGCCATTCGGAAATGATGGAAAAAATGCAGGAGATGGATCATTCCGAAAAAATGGAGTTCATGAAGAAGCACCCGATGATGGAGGATAAGGACATGGATCACTCCGAAATGATGGAGATGATGGAAAAATGTCCCATGATGCAGGGTGATAAAGACGAAGATGGTGATTCGGACAGTCACGACGCTCATCATTAATCAACATCACTAGTGTCCGGTTAAAAGTCAAAGAGCCCCAACTGGTTAGCATTTGACTCTGTGATTTCCGTGAGTTCT
>SLQC01000410.1 GCA_007131625.1 Balneolales bacterium
CATCTAAGTCTTTCAGTTCAATATTTCACCTGTTGGGTGAAGATACAAAATTAGCTAAACTATTGAAAGACTTGATGTTATTGTATTTTTTCTAATTTATCTCACGGATTCTGGTAATAATCAACAAACTATAAATTCTAACTTTATTATGTACTCGAGATTAACAATTCCGTTTGTATTAACTGCTTGTGTACTTCTGTTCAGTGGATTTCAAATCCCAGGTCAAGCTGCTGCAGAGCAACAGCATGAAAAAACTCCGGATCTGGTCGTCGGAATCATCGTCGATCAAATTCGACCGGATTATATATTCCGTTACTGGGATCATTACGGAAATGACGGGTTTAAACGGCTGGTTAATGATGGTTTTATGTTCAGAAACTCGTACTTCCGTTATCTGCAGACCTCCACCGGTCCGGGACATGCTGCCCAGCTAACCGGAACTACTCCATCGGTTCACGGCCTCATAGGCAACAGCTTCTATATTCGGGAGTTGAACCGGAATTTTAATGCCATTGAAGCGGTAGGATCCGGTTATCGTGGTGTCGGTTCGGCGCCCGATTACGACGGTGAAAAGTCACCGCAAAACATGCTCACGACCACCGTGGGTGATGAGTTGTTCCTGCATACAAATGAACGCTCGAAGACCATCGGTATTTCCCGCAAAGACCGTGGAGCCATCCTGCCGGCCGGTCACACCGGACAAGCTTACTGGTATGAGGGTTCAACCGGCAACTTTGTGACTTCTACATATTATCGCGATGAATTACCTGACTGGGTACAACAGTTCAATGACCGCAATCTGGCACAGGAATTCATGACCAGAACGTGGGATGCCCTGTACCCGATTGAACAATATGTGGAAAGTATGGATGACGATAATCCCTATGAAGGTACCATCGACGGTATTTCGACTTTCCCCATAGACTTGGCCTATCTCACTGAAGAACGGGATCATGGACCCGAACTCATTAATATTACTCCTTTTGCTGAAGAGTTGCTGCTTGAACTTGCCATTTCTGCGATTGAAGCAGAAGAACTGGGGCAGCGAGGCGTTTCGGATATTCTATATGTCAGTTTCTCAGCAGCCGATGCTATTGGACACAGATTCGGACCGGCATCCAAACAGGTGCAGGATTATTACATCCGTTTGGATCAGTATCTGGGTCAGTTACTTGATTATCTGGATGAAAAACTGGGTATGGAAAATGTACTGGTTTTTCTGACTGCCGACCATGGTGCTGTTCATATACCCCATTATCTGAGAGATCTTGGCATTCCAATCGGAAATCCGGATACAGAAACCGATGTGGTTGGTCAGATGATAGAGGATTTGAGGAGTTACCTGACCGGGAAATATGGAGAGGATTTCTTGTTGACCTATAATAACCAGAATTTATACCTGGACCATGATTTCTTTAATCTGAATAATCTCGATCACGCGGCAGTTCAAAAAGACGTCAATCGTTTTATGCTGACTCTTGAACCGGTGGGAGGTGCCATTACAGCTGATGCCCTCAATAACTCCGAATTTACCAAAGGTATTCGTGCTCGTGCCCAGTATTTGTTTCATCAGAAAAGATCCGGTGATGTCATTGTCTGGTTACAGCCGCAGACCAGGAGTGGTACTGGTACCGGAGGTACAGGTCATGGGTCTCCCTGGGTATACGACACCCAGGTACCTATTTTATTTTATGGATATACCGTTCCGCCCGGACAGTCAATGGAGCGTGTTTATGTATCCGATATCGCCTCTACGGTGGCTGTGTATTTGAACTCCCCTTTCCCAAGCGGCAACACCGGCAATCCCTTGAATGATATTATGAGAATTAACCGGTGAAATAGCTTTAATTACATTGATCCGATCCGGATTGGAAACAACAGCCTTCAGGTTGGCAAGCATATTCCTTCTTTTCGTGGAAAAGTGAATCGGCACCTGTCCACGCTGAACAGCCCATTTTATACAAACAACTGCAGGATGCACATTCAGCCCGCCTTTTTCTTTCCGTCTCCTTTGGGGTTGCGTCCGACCCCTTTGAGAATGTCACTGAACAGACGAATCGTCGTCGAATCAATCAGTAAGACCTCATTAAAGGTCAACCCGAACGTTCGGCTGTCCTGCAAAATTTATTTCTGTATTTTGGCTCATGTTGACAGATTTGTGGTTGGTGGTTCAACTCCAAACTTACAACATGAAGGGGAGTCCTGCGGGGAGTACCCTTCGTTTTTTTGTCGGACACTAATGATTTTTAAAATTAATATCACTATATAAATTAGGAGTAAATCAATGAATATATCGTTTAAATACAAAAGGATGGCCATTCAAGATAAGAAACTACTGTACTTTGCCATTGTTGCAATTTTGACATTAAGTATGGGGTCTGTCGCTTTTGCCCAGTTTGATGATGTACCCTACAATATTGCTCCCATTGAAGCACCATTTGATATGCCCCAGTTGAAACGTCCTGTGTTTCCGGAAGCTACGTTTGATATCAGGGATTATGGAGCCCTGGAAACAGGAGAAAGTGAAAATTTCAGTAATACCGATGCAATTCATAAAGCGATCGAAGCAGCTCACGAGGCTGGTGGAGGCAAGGTGATTATACCCGCCGGTGATTGGTATACGGGGCCTATTCATTTGAAAAGCTATATCAACTTGCATATTTCAGAGGGAGCGACCCTTTTTTTCAGTGATGTTCGTGATGACTATCTGCCCGTCGTACTCCAGCGCCACAACGGAGTAGAATGCTATAATTATTCTCCCCCGATTTATGCTTACAAAGTGAAAAATGTGGCTATTACAGGTACGGGTACATTGGACGCCCAGGGCGAGAAGCTTTGGTGGGACTGGTCGCTTGAACAAAGGGAAATACTTGGAACTCCCCGTGAGCGCCGGGCTGCCGCAAGTCCACTGCCATTGAGCAGAAGATCGAAATTTTGTAGAGGTTCGGAACCCGGTGAAGGAGCCGAACGACCAAGCTTTGCGGTTTTCTGGGAATCGGAGGATATCCTGATCGAAGGAGTTACATTTATAAATGGTCCAATGTGGAATATTCAACCTATTTACAGTCAAAGAATCATAATCCGTGGAGTAACCATCAACAGTCTTGATGCCCATAATGGTGACGGTATTGTTTTGGATTCATCTAAGGATGTCCTTATTGAATACACACGGTTAATGACTGGTGACGATGCCATTGTGCTTAAGTCCGGACTCAATGAAGACGGACTTAAAATTGGTATACCAACAGAAAGTGTTGTGATTCGCAACTTTGAAGCTATTGATGTACGTACCGGCAGTGGAGGTATCGTCTTTGGAAGTGAGACCTCCGGAGGAATCCGAAATGTTTACGTACATGACGCCTACTTCAACGGCAGTGACAGGGGTATTCGTTTTAAAAGCAGACGGGGACGCGGCAATGTTGTCGAAAATATCTTCATCAATAACATTCGTTTGGAAAATATTTCCCAACAAGCTATCCATCTCGATAAATACTATGGTGGTCCTGGTGAAACAGGTCCTGCACCCCTGTTTAAAGATGTTTTCATCAGCAACATTCAGGTAGACGGAGCTGAAATGGGAATTGAAATAGTTGGCATACCTGAAAAGTGGTTTGAAAATATCACCTTTGAAAATATCTTAATCAATAATGTTGAAGAAGGGGTCAGGTTTTCCAGGGTAAATAATATCAGATTGAAAAATGTCGAAGTTAATTCGGATTCAAGAGCTATGATTGCTTATGATGCGTATGAAATGCATCTTGATAATGTGATTCTGAATGACAATACAGGCTACCCTCCTCTGCTCATAGAAGGTGAATACACCGGAGCAATCTTTAAAAATGAATATACTTTGGAAAATATGGAGATTGGGGATGGGTTAACCGACCGGATAATCCTGGATCGCTGATTAAAAAATGTATGGAAACCCATGGTCAGTTCTGGTTCGGCGCAAGTATGCAATAATAATCATAAATTTAAATGTATGAATTATCAAAAATCGCTATCTGCACTTGTATTAACTGTATTAAAAGGATCGTTGCTGTTCGGATGTGGGTCAATGGATGGTGAGCAGGACACTTCCAATCCGTTCGAACAACGAGACAAGCCCCCCAATATAATCTGGATCATGGCCGATGATCTCGGATACGGCGACCTGGGCTCATATGGCCAGGAAGTTATCCGGACACCGCGACTGGACCAAATGGCCGATGAAGGAATCAAATTTACACAATTTTATTCCGGACACACGGTATGTGCCCCGGCACGGAGCAGTCTGATGACCGGACAACATACCGGTAACACCCCTATTCGCGGCAATCGCAGCGCCACAACCGACGAACGCGTCCCGCTTGCACCCCACCACACAACCGTGGCCGAAGTATTGCAACAGGCCGGCTATACTACCGGTCAGATCGGAAAATGGGGGCTGGGAGAACCGGGAACCACGGGTATACCAAATCTTCAGGGTTTCGATCATTTTCTTGGATTCCTCAACCAGAGACGTGCACATATTTATTATCCGGAATGGATCTGGCAAAATGAATATCGCCTGATCCTTACAGGTAATCGCGACGTGTTGCAAAAATTTCCAGAAATGGATGTTTATCCTCATGATCCGCAGGTAGAGCCTGAAAGACGCATGGAACATTATACCGAAGATGTGTATCTGGAAGAGGCCGAGCGGTTCATCCGTGCCTATCGGGATGAACCATTTTTCCTGTACCTTCCCATTCAGATCCCTCATGCAGAGTTGATCGTACCGGACGAACATTTGGAGGAATACCTGGATGAGGACGGTAACAGTATTTTTGACGAGGTCTTCTATTCAGATGACGAACACGACCGCTACATCGGTACCGACAAACCATTTGCCACCTATGCCGCCATGGTGACTTATATGGACCGAAACGTCGGCATACTGCTCGATCTCCTGGAAGAACTGGGCATAGATGAAAATACGCTTGTATTATTTACCAGTGACAATGGCCCTCATGCCGAGGGTGGATATGATCCGGAATATTTCAACAGTGGGGGTGACCTTCGCGGAATGAAACGTGACTTGTACGAAGGCGGTATTCGCGTGCCCATGATCGCCTGGATGCCGGGTACCGTACCGGCCGGCCGGGTGAGCCATCAGGTCTGGGCTATGTGGGATTTCATGCCGACAGCAGCCGAACTCGCCCGAACCGAACCTCCGCAAAATATTGATGGGATTTCCATGGTAAACGCCTTGCTGGATCAGCCCCAGCAAGATGCGGAATACCTGTACTGGGAATGGTTTACTGGTAACCAGTCCCTGCAAGCTGTACGTATTGGCGACTGGAAAGCGGTTCGACTTGATAGTGATCTGCCCACAGAGCTGTATGATCTTTCCACCGATATCGGGGAAGAGAATGATATAGCCGACCAGCACCCGGATGTCGTAGCCCAGACAGAAGAACTCTTTCGTACTGCACGAACAGATAACCCGCACTACCCGCTTCAGTTACCTTCCGAATAAAGTTCATTGAAAGTAACACTTCCGGAACAATACTGAATTTTATCAAAACCAAAAGGATAAAAAACAATATGAAATTTTCATTGCTGAAAATACTGATAATTTGCTTTTTTCTAAAGTTTTCCATACTCAATGTATTCGCGCATGCCAGTGATGCAGATTTGCCTAACATCTTCTGGAACATTGCAGAAGATGCTAGCGCCGCACATATTGGTGCATACGGCGAAAATGCAATCCAAACTCCCAATATCGACAGATTAGGGCAGCAAGGAATTCTGTTCCAGAATGCCTATGTCAGTTCACCGGTCTGTTCTCCCATCCGTTCGGCCATGGTAACCGGCATGTACCCAACAAGCACCGGAGCCATGCACCATCGTTCTCAAAACGATTCCGGGAGAGGGCGTGGAAATGAAGAAAACTTCCACAGTTACCATCTACCTGATGAAATCCCTTTTTTACCGAAACTGATGCAGGAAGCCGGTTATTATACCGTTATGAAGGGCTGGCAGGAAGGTCAGCTGGGAAAAAGCGATTTTAATTTTATTTGGGACGAAACATACTACAACGACCACGAGTGGCTGGAAAGAGAATCGACCAAACCTCTTTTTGCTCAAATTCAACTGCGCGGTGGCAAAAACAGAGGGGCAGAACCCGAAAATCCGGCTGACGCCTCCCAGGTCTTATTGCCACCATATTATCCTTCTCATCCGGTCATTATCAATGATTGGGTTCGATACCTCAATTCTGTTATGAAAATGGATGAGGAGGTTGGAGAAATTCTTGATCAGATCGAGAGAGAAGGGATCACAGACAATTCCATAGTCATCTTTATAACAGACCATGGTGTCAGCCACCTCCGTAGTAAACAGTATTTATACGAGGAGGGAATCAAAATCCCTATGGTGATGAAGTGGCCGGGTCAAATAGAACCAGGTACTGTCAGGGACGATATGGTCTCTGTTATTGATTTGACTGCTACGATTTTGGGGGCGGCAGGTATCGATATTCCTCCAAACGTACAGGGAAGAGACTTGCTGCATGAAAACCATAATAAAAGAGACCGCTTTTATGCAGCAAGTGACCGGCTGGATGAAACACTGGATATGATTCGAAGCGCCCAAACGGAAAAATATAAATACATTCGCAACTTCCGGTATTTTGCACCTCATATAAAATACAACAGATACAAATTCCGCCATGAATATACCAAAGCAGTCCTGGATTTGCATGAAAAAGGAATGCTAAATGAAATCCAGGAAAGATTTTTTACCGTACCCCGACCGGTTGAGGAACTGTACGATCTTGAAAAAGATCCTTTTGAACTTTATAATCTCGCCGATGAACCAGGCTACGAGCATGTGCTGGTAGAATTCCGGCAAGACCTTGAAGACTGGATGATCCGTACGGGTGACATGGGCCTAATTCCTGAGCCGATGCTTGATGAATACGGTGGTAAATACGGCAGCAAATACGCCGCAATGCGGAGTGATGAATTAAAAAACCAGACCCGACACGTACTGGAAATGATGGATAAGGGATTGATAAATGGTCGTCCGCAAAGAGTGCTGTCACAGTATCTGGACCATGAAGATTTCAGTGTAAGATATTGGGCTGCAACCTTGATTGCGCAGGACCAGGATCTTTCATCGATGCTTGCGTCCAGGTTAAATACTTTGTTGGATGATGATATACACGTAGTCCGTCTTGCAGCTGTCGACGCATTGTTGGGTATTGGAGAAATTGAAACGGCTCACAGCACCCTTTCAAGAGAATTGGAACATGACAATGTGATGGTGCGTCATTTTGCATTATTGGTAGCTGAAAATCATCATGAAAAAGTCCATTCACTGGAGAACAGGATAAAAGAAATGGTGGATGACCCTTATGAATATTGCCACAGGGTAGCTGATCGCCTCATGCATTTGATACAGGGAAAAGATATTGTCGGTATATGACGCGGGGGATGCCGGATGCCTTGCGTCGCTGGTTTTATCATGAGCTAAGATTTGTTGACCCGCCAAGAAGATGATGCATCAGAAATCTAAGAATGATGTCTTTAACCGTTGATCCATTGCATCATTGGATCCATTACATCATTAAATCCTTCACGTCATCGGATCTTTCACGTCATTGAATCCTTCACGTCAAAAAGTTTCAATTTTTTACACCCCTGTTGATTAATCGGGCTTCTATTTCTTCCAATGTTATTCCTTTGGTTTCAGGCATTATTTTCCAGACAAACAAGAGCTGAAAAACCATCATCAGAGCAAAAGCGGCAAAAATCGGGCCACCTCCAAGCAAGCTTTCTATGTAAACAAAATTACCGGCTATAAGTGCTGCAAAAATCCAGTGAGTTGCACACCCGAGAGAATTGCCATAAGACCGGACCGAGTTGGGGAAAATCTCGGAAATAAACACCCAAATGACTGCACCTTGACCTATGGCATGGGATGCAATGAATATAAATATCAGGACAGGGACAGCTATTCCGGTAAACGTTTCGGTAAAGAAGAAATAGGCTATTGTAGATAGTGAAATGATGTAACCGAGCGATCCGATGTACATCAAGAACCTGCGACCGAATTTATCGATCATCAGCAGGCCAAGCATCGTGAATAACAGGTTCACCAACCCGACTCCCACTGTGGATAGTAATGCCGCATCAGCTCCCAGGCCGGTAGCTGCAAATATTCTCGGTGCAAAGTAGATGATGGCGTTAATACCGGACAGCTGATTGAAAAAAGCGAAAATAAACGCCAGAAAAATCGGAAATTTGTATCGCTTGCTAAAAAACTCTCCGACGGTTGCCGCCCGGCCTGGCTCTTTATCGCTTGCTTTTATTGACTCCAGGGAAGAGTCGGCGGTTTCCGGATTTACAATTTTTAAAATTTCACGAGCTTCCTCAATTTTTCCTTTTGCCACCACCAGCCATCGTGGGCTTTCCGGAATCAGGAATACAAGTATTAAAAACAGTGTTGCCGGAACAACTTCCACACCCAGCATCCACCGCCATGCTCCCTCGAAATCGGCACCAATCAAATAATTGGAGAAGTATGCTATCAAAATGCCTAAGACAATATTGAATTGGAACAAAGCGGTCAATCTGCCCCGCTGATGCGAAGGTGAAATTTCCGATATATACATGGGTGCTACTACCGATGATGCACCGATGCTTAACCCTCCGATGAAACGAAAAAACATAAGGGCATAGACATTGGGAGCCAATGCAGATCCAATAGCTGAAACTAAAAAAAAGGCAGCTATCCAGATCAGTGTGATTCGTCGTCCAAACCTTTGAGCGGGTACTCCACCAAACAATGCTCCAATGATCGTACCATACAGAGCCATGGCCACCATCTGACCCAATACAACATCACCCAAATTCCAGTATAGCTGTATCACCTGTTCTCCACCAGATATTACCGCTGTATCAAAACCAAATAAAAACCCGCCCAGTGCTGCAGTGATTGCCCAGAAAAAAATTCTTCGCTTTGTCATGTTATCATATTTTTAGAAGTAACCAGACACTTACAAACTCATTATTTCACTGTTTACTTTATTGTTCACCAATTAGTAAAAGCCACGATAAAATATTTCAACCGTATCTTATATAAAAAAATCTTTTGTATTCTATAACTTTCCCATTTTCCGTAAATATCCTCTTTCAAATGGAAACTGGCAATAAGGCACGTTGTAATACGAGACTATGTGTTTATAAATCCTGATAACAGCGAGTCTGGTACTATCTTACCGCCGGTACACCCTCCACCCGATCCAGATTGTGATCGACAGCGCCGCTGCTGTTGCGTAAAATGGCAAAAACACTGCCGATCCGAATAAAAACCCACCCCATGTAGGACCGATCGCCCTTCCAAGGCCCGACAAACCCTGCGACAGCCCCATCATCGCGCCATAACTGTTCGTTCCCGCTTCTTTGGAGATAAGGCTGTTGATAGTGGGCAGATTGAGACTGTGGCCCAGCGCCATCACTCCGAGAAAGACCGTGAGCATGGAGACGGACTGAGAGAGGGCGATAGCACCAAGACCGAGCGTCATCAGAATATTGCCGACGAAAAAGAGTCCGGCCTCGGGAAACCATTTGCTGAGTGGACGAATCAAACCGCCCTGAACGATTATTGCAATCAATCCAATGTAGAAAAACTGCATACCGACCTGTTCCGGTGTCATGCCCAGCTCCGATTCGGCAAATAGCGGGAATGCGCTGTAAAGGCTGGCCTGCCCGAAAGAGAGCAGAAAAACCGCTCCAAGAAGGAACGTAAGTGGTCCACCGCTCGCTTTTTGTTGGGCGGAGAGTTGCCTCCAAAATTCGGGCATGAAGACACTCGGACGTGCAACGGTGCCGGATATACTTTTTGATCCGGAATTGCGAATGATTTCCGAACGGTCATCCTGTTTCAAATCGAGACCCGCCTCCCGACTTTCATCCCGAAATTTATTCTGTTGTTTATCCCGCTCAGATTTGCCAACATCAGCCGGTTCCACATCTTCTTCTGCAGCCAAATCCACTGTCTCAGGCAAATAAAACATTACCAGCATAAAGCTGCACAGTGACAATCCCGCCGCGAAAAAACCTGGCAGCCCGAACCGGCGAAGCTCCATCCATTCGGCAAGGCCGGTGAACCCTGCCGCCATCACCCATTCCTGGAATCCCGGATGGATAAGCCCTGATGCCAGGGCCGGACCCAGCACAAATCCGATCCCGAATGCCGCCCCTATCAGCCCCATCCCCCTGGCGCGGTCTTTCTCTGTCGTCACATCAGCAACATAGGCTTGCGCCGTGGCGATATTCCCACCCATTACTCCGGCCACCAGCCTCGACAGAAAAAGCACAAAAAGCGACTCCGCCAACCCGAAAATGATATATGCGACGACTGCGCCGGCAGTGCTGAGCAGCATGATGGGCCGGCGACCGATGCGGTCCGACCAACTCCCCCAGATCGGGGAAAAAACCAACTGTGCAACGGAATATATGCTGTATAGCAGTCCGATCACCACTGGTGTTGCGGCAAACTCCCGTGCGTAAAACGGAAGCAGTGGCAGCACCAGCCCAAAGCCGATCAGGTCAATCAGAACGACCAGAAATACTGTGGCGAGCGAGCCTTTTTTCAACGGGAAGATCCCCTGGAATTGTTGGCAGTTCCTGAGTTTTTGTTGGCGGGGCCTTCGGATCCGGTCATGGATAAGAGCACACGGTCGGCGGCAGCTATGGTCTCCTGGATCACGCTGTCATCATGTTTGTGGGAGACAAACCAGGCTTCGTAGGCGGAAGGAGGCAGGTAAACGCCTTCCTCCAGCATACCGTGAAAAAATGTCCGGAAGAAATCGGTGTCTGTACGGCTGACTGCTGCAAAGTCTGTGACCGGCCCCTCACAGAAGAAAAAGCTGAGCATCGAACCGACACGGTTGTTGGCGACTGTGATTTTGTGTGCATCAAATACATTTTTGAGACCGGTTACGAGTTGATCAGCCTGCCGCTCGAGGTCGTCGTAAATCACCGGCTTGTCATTCAGCGCCGAAAGTAAAGCCAGTCCCGCACTCATCGCTACCGGATTTCCCGAAAGTGTGCCTGCCTGATAGACAGGTCCGTCCGGTGCAACCACATTCATCACTTCCTGCTTCCCGCCGAAAGCACCCACCGGCATCCCAGCACCGATAACTTTACCGAAAGCCATCAGGTCGGGCTGCACACCAAATCGCTCAATGGCACCTCCTCGGGCCACCCGGAAGCCGGTCATAACCTCATCAAAAATGAGCAACGCATCGTGATTATTGCACAATTTGCGCAGCCCCTCCAGAAATCCCTCCCGTGGCGGAACACAACCCATATTTCCAGCGACCGGCTCCAGGATGATCGCGGCCACTTCTCCTTTATTCTCCTCAAGCAATCGCGCCACGTTGTCGAGGTCATTGTAATCGGCTGTAAGCGTGTCTTTCGCCGTGCCTGCGGTGACGCCCGGACTGCTGGGGTGTCCGAGTGTTAGCGCCCCGCTGCCGGCCTTGATTAAAAATGAGTCGCCGTGACCGTGATAGCACCCTTCAAATTTAATGATTTTGTTACGGCCGGTGTATCCCCGCGCCACACGGATGACACTCATGCAGGCTTCGGTGCCGGAGTTGGTCATGCGTACCTTGTTGAGTCCGGGCACCATCTCACAGAGCAGCTCGGCCATTCGGATCTCCAGCTCGGTGGGTGCTCCAAAAGAGGTCGATCCGGCCACCGTATTCTGCACGGCTTCGATTACGGGCTCCCAAGCGTGGCCCATGATCATCGGCCCCCAAGAGCCGATGTAGTCGATCAATTCATTTCCATCCTCATCATACATGAAAGGACCGGCTGCTTTTGTAATAAACAGCGGAGTTCCGCCGACGGCTTTGAATGCTCTGGCCGGAGAGTTGACTCCGCCCGGTATGCTTTTTTGAGCACGATCAAAAAGGGATTGACTTTTGGGATATGGCATAAAAAGGACTGATTAACCGGATTAACTAATAAAAATATGGAAGCACAAGAATACGAAAAATCTTGCAGAAAATGCAGTTGTGAGCCAATAGAAATGGAATCAATCAGAATCCGTTTTTAGAATCACCCGCTCTATGCTGCTAATCATGCCGGAGCGTGATCTGATTACGTGACCGCACATCCCGTTCAGACCGAAGTTCAGCAAACCAGAGGCGAACGGTATGCTTATTACCATGATCTTTTTCCTTGCTTGGTGAATATCTGTATGAACACCGGGTATTTTGACCACCGATTGTTTTGGAAAAAGTGTAAATTTGTGGGGGGATAACCATTTCTGATTGTACTGTTATGAGCCAATAGCTAAAAGCAAAAAAACATGACCCATTCAAAATCTGCAGTCACCGTAATGTTATTTGTTGCCATAATGCTTATTACTGCTTGCAGCGGTGAATCAACCCCTGAAATTATCGAATCCCACGAAGTCAAAGGGCGATACCTAAGCACCGATCTGCGGGGAGAATCCATATCTGTCATTCACGAGGACATTCCCGATGTCATGAATGCGATGCGGATGAGCCTGCGGATTGATGGTGAGGAGGTGGTGGAAGAACTTGAGACGGGTGATATCATCAGGTTTGATATGGTTCGGACGAATGTCGGGTGGTTTGCCAGAAATATTACTGTTCTGCCTGACGATACTGAGCTGGATCTGCCGGTGGATCTTCAGGAGGTGGGGAGAAAGTAACTCTCAAATATTCCGTTGTCCGGCCCAAACCGACAAACCGACCGTGAATAACGTGAATATCGTGAATATAACCTCGCCTGCCGACATGGGCATTTCACTTACGCGTTTCACTGAGCATGTGTTTAATATAATTCATAAGGTCACATGGAGCACCCATGGTTTTAATCATGCTCGTGTGTGTGTGTCGGTTACCAGTCATGGGTGTTTCATCTGTTTTAATATTCCAGATTCATAATGTCGGTTGGAGCATCCATTTGTTTAATCATTCGCAGCACAATGAATGTACGGCGGTGTTTTTTTGCATCACTCACACGCTTAAGGACGCCATCGTGCGCCGCGACTTCTACCACCTATATATTCAGGAACTTTTTCCGGTTCTCCCCGCAATACAGCATCCAGCGCCAGGATAGCCAGAGGTTCAAGCCGATCAAAATATACATAGTTATGTGCTTCCCCCTCCTCAAAGAAAAATCCGTTATGAAAACGCTCTTCAATCATCCGATCCGCTACGATCCGGGCCCGCTCCAGATAGTCGGGATGTTCCAAGGCACGATACAGTTCGAGCAAAGCGAAAATCTCTTCGTAGTCTGACCCTGCGGCATTCATATTAACCGCAACACCTTCGCCGGGGCGGTGACCGATCTCTCCCAGTCCGATACCCCGTGCTATTTGTCGCGCCGTTTCCCAAAACAGCTCATCTCCGGTTAAGCGATAGGCGCGGGCATACGTCATTAAAAAATCCATGTCTGCCTCAAGTGGACTCCAAATTGATTTTGGATCACAGTTTTCTTGCCGGCAATAATAACCAAATGGTATTCTTTCTATTTCTTCGGCAACAGACATCAAGTCAGTCCCGTCGGCCCACATCGGAATAAAATGATTTTCCTCAGGATCATAAACGAGTTCAGCCAGTGCTGTCAGACCTTCTGCTGTATCATGCAAAAAATCTGCACCACTTTCACCCATTGCCTCAGCCATACCCAGTTGCATGAAGCCACTATGAACGTATATCCTTTTAACACGATCGCCCCACATTACCCAGCCTTCCCTCGGGATGTCTCCGAATACATCCCCATACAATTGTGCAAACTCGCTGTGAGAACCGAATTGATTTTCAGCACGATCACCATAACTTGAGAAGGTATCAAAACGATTGGTCATAGGTATGATCGGTTCGTCACGTCGTATCGGTTTGCTATATTGATAAACGCCCAGACCGGTATCGGGGTGACGGGCATTCACATACATGCCATGAAGACGTTGTGCCCAATCCAATGCACCCTGTTCTCCGTTATAGCGATAAAGCAGGCCGGCAGCATACATAAGATCCGCACCGGCATTGATAAATGTCAAGCCGCGGCCCTCATAAAAGGGCTCGGAATAACCGAAGTCACTGTTCCACAAATCCCCCATATCCAGGTTCCAACTGCCGTGCCGGTTCATATCCAGCCGCTCCCACTCCAGTATATGAGCATTCCACATAGCCCGGATATACCGGGCTGTGGCTTCCTCATCAACGTCCCACATCAACTCGTAAAACGGATAATGATTCTTCAATTCGTGGGTATGGCCAATGGGTTCAAGCGTCTTCAAATCGACAAAATCATGGCCACCCCATCGCAACAAACCACAATTCATTGCCAGGTGATCAAAATGATAACGGAACGACTCCCTGGCCGCATCCTTGAAACGCTTGTCACCCGTAAGATTGCTGAGGCCTGTAAATATCCGGAACAGATTTTGCTGATTTATCATATTCGAGATGAAGTACTCTTCTCCATCAAAACGAGCCATACCATCTTCGCCATCATAGCTCCATGCTACCGGGTCGCCCGTTGCAACATTAATACCGTCAGCAAACAATGGTGAGTTTTTACCACTCCATTGATCCTTTCCCCGTTCAAGAACGCGTTCAGCATAGTCCTGTACCAGTTCCAGGCGCTCGCGATCCTGATCTGTGTAACCTGGAACCGCTGATTCACAACCCGAAAGCCCTGCACCAATTAAAACCAGAATCAGAACTATGAAAGTGGTATTCAGATTTTTCAATTCGTAATGCTTCTCTCTTTTTGTCATTTACTTGTACAGACTGCTTTCTTTTATTGAAAACTATGGTAATTCACGGCGCTGAGACCATATGGCTACTCCGTCGTTGGTCCGACCCAAACCGTCAAACCGGCCGTGAATATAGCCGCGACTACCGACGTGAGCGGGAACCAATTCCGGTTCTCCCCTCAATACGGCATCCAGTGTAAGAAGAGCCAGTGGCTCGAGGGTGTTATAGTTGGCGTTAATATGGGACTCGGTCGGCATAAAGAAACCGTTGTGAAAATGCTCCTCGATCATGCGGTCTGCTACAATCCGGGCACGATTCAGATAGTCCGGGTGTTCCGCAGCCCGGTATAATTCCAATAATGCAAATACTTCATCGTATCCGGATCCCGCGGCCTGCATATTCAGTGCCACTCCCTGGCCGGGACGCCGGCCGATCTCACCAAGCCCCAGACCACGAGCCATATGTCGCGCTGTTTCCCAAAATAGCTCTTCGCCCGTGAGGCGATAGACACGGGCAAAGGTCATTAAAAATTCCATGTCGGCATCAAGCGGACTCCAGGTGTTTCCCGGCTGACAGCCTGCCGGTTCACGGCAATAATAACCGTATGGGATCAATCCGATTTCTTTTGCCGTTTCCCTGAGATCGGTTCCATCGGCCCACATTGGAATAAAATGGTTATGCTCCGGATCATAAACTTGATTTGCCAGAGCCGCAAGCCCATCAGCCGTTTCCTGTAAAATCTCTGCACCGGCATCTCCCATCTCCTCAGCCATGCTCAGCTGCATAAATCCGTTTTGCACATATATGCTTTTCACGCGACCACCCCAGATCACCCACCCTTCTCTTGGCATATCTCCGAAGACAGGACCGTACATTTCAGCAAATTCACTTTCAGGTCCAAACTGCCATTCCGCACGGTCTCCATGTCCACGCCAGGGAAACAGTACATTAACCGGTGCACGCGGGTTATCACGTGGACTAAGCTTGCTGTATTGATAAACACCCAGGCCGGTATCCGGATGACGAGCCGCTACATACATGCCGTGAAGTCGTTGGGCCCAATCCAGCGCACCCTGCTCCCCGGTAAACCGCTTGAGCATACCGGCAGAATAGATGAGATCCGAACCGGCATTGATAAACGTCAAGCCTTGCCCTTCGAAAAAAGGTTCGGGGTTGTCGAATTCATGGTCCCACAGGTCTCCCATTTCAAGACCCCAACGACCGTGCCGGTTCATATCCAGAATTTCCCAGTCAAAAATATGGGCATTCCAGAATGCACGAATAAAGCGGGCGGTAGCATCCGGGTCAACTTCCCACATCAGTTCGTAAAACGGGAAATTGTTTTTGAATTCATGTTGATTTGCATCAAAATGCCCAACAGCTTCAAGTGTTTGCAAATCCATGAACTGATGACCACCCCACCGGAGTAATCCGCAGTCACTGGTCAGATGGTCAAAGTGGTAACGGATCGATTCCATTGCTCGATCCTTGTAACGCGTATCCCCCGTCAGATTACTCAAACCGGTCAAAGCCCGAAACAGATTTTGCTGATTGGCCAAATTCGATACTATAAATTCATCCCCTTCAAAGCGCCATTTAACCGGTTCTCCGGTAACGACATTGATTCCGTCTGCCAATAAAGGTGTGTTATGACCACTCCATTGATCCTGTCCCTGTTCAAGAACTCGCTCGGCATATTCCCGTACCAATTTCAGACGCTTTTCATCCTCTGCCGTATAAACTGTGCCGGCTTCCCCGCCACCGGAATAAGCGGTTCCAGCCGAGACAAGTATCAGGATTGCAATGGCACTGATTATAAATCGTGCAGTTTTCATTGGGCATGTGTTTATCATATTATTTTTCTAAAGCGCCGCATGGGGCACTCATGGCTTTAGTCATGCTCGTATGGGTCAATAGATTGCCATGGAGCTTTTATCTGTTTCTTAAATATTGGAAATGAATGTAAACTAATAATTTATCCAAGATGATCTGGGTTGTCAAGCACTAATGTTTTATTATTTTTCACAGCTGTCCAAAACGTTTTAAGATAATCAAATTCTCTTTGATTATGTACAATTAGGACAGATTATTCATAATTTCCAAAATCAATCCCCCAGTTAAACAGCGTTATTTGACCCAAATCTGGTCCATGACGTACTGGCGGGGATTCAAAGGGGCCATCCAACAGCTTTCTCAGATCAAACTTGACAAACAGGTTTAATCGCAGGAAAGCTACCATGTTGGACAGACACCATCCGTATTGGGCACAGGCTTTCAGATACTTCAATATCAATATGGC
>SLQC01000360.1 GCA_007131625.1 Balneolales bacterium
AGCTAAAACTGTTTGAATGGGGGGATTGATTTTTATTAAGACGAATAATCTGTCCTAAATGTAACGAATCAATGAAAATTTGAATACCTTGAAATGTTTTGGACAGCTATGGGTAAATATGATCATGATTGTAATTCATGGGTGCACAGTATGGCATTGAAATATGTGACAGAGGAACATATCCATGGCTGATATCACATTGCATCCAATGCATCAATCGGGTTATCGTACACAAAACGGTACCCGGTTTTCCGCCGGATTTTCTCGCTGATAATTCGTTTCCATGGACGCGGTTCCGCATCAGCGAATTTCGGTGGGTCAAATCCAAGTTTCTCCGCTGCCCGTGAATAAAATTCCTTTCGGCTTGGATGTTCCTTTGCGGAGGTGTTGAATATCCCTGTGATATCCGGTTGCTCAATCAGTGTAATGATCACACCACAGGCATCCTCGAGGTGGATCAGATTGACCGGTTCGTCGCCATTTCCACTTATTTTATGACTTTGATTATATTGATCTTGACTACTGTGCTGATTTCCGTCCTTATCAACCTGCTTCTTACCACTGCGCTTGTTTCCGATCCGACCCGATAAAAATCGCCCCGGATTCCTCCCAGGCCCAATCAGACCCGACATCCGCAAAACAGCGACCGACGCGCGTAAACCGTCAAGCAACTGTCGTTCCATCGTTACCAAACCACGGCCGTTTTCGGTTTCCGGCGGATGCGAATTCGACTCGTCGGCGTCCTGGTTCTTAAAACCGTACACCCCGGTTGAGCTGACCATTATTAACCGTTTCACCGGTGAAGCATTTATATATGAAACCAGCTCATCAGCCTGCTTCCTCATAAATGTTACACGATCTTCAACCCTTGGCGGTGGAATATTAAGCACCACCGTATCGACATCAAAAAACGTTGTGACATCGTCCCCGCTAATCTGCGGGTCTAGCTTCAAGTAATACGGTTCTATGCCTTCCGGCTCCAACAACGCGATTTTCTCTTTGGTAGTAGTGCTGCCCCGCACAAAATGTTCCTTTTCCAGCAATCGCCTGGCAAGCGGCAATCCCAGCCAGCCGCAACCCAAAATGCTTATGCGATGATATGTCTGGTTGTTTTCCAATTAATTTCGTGATTATACCCTTGTTTGTGTTAACATAGTTTCCGGGATGCATCTTACAATACTCCCGGTCAGTGTTTCAGAGATTTTAACGGTTACAATCCATTCCGATCCGCCAGGTATCTATTGATGCGACCCGTCAATCTTCAACACTGTGGGCTACGATATCTCCATCGATACGGTCCTTTAAGTCTTCACTTATCCGGTCCGTCAGATCGAAAGCGGCGTTGATAGTATCACCAACCGATATTCCGGTCCGGTAATTCCCGGCCAGATAAAAACCGGGTTGATCTTGCTCGATTTGGTCCATCGCATCCAGAAACCGATGGTGATCCAAATGATACTGTGGAATGGCTTTGGACCAAACAATCCGGTGCCGGAAGAGTGGTTTACCGGCTAGCCCAATTATTTTTTTCAGGGTATCGCATATAAGTTTTGTCTGCTCTTCTTCACTTTTATCGGCGATTTCAGGTTGTCGCATTCCACCCAGATAGGTGGTTAATGTGACATGGTCACGGTTGGGCGACCGCCCGGGGAATAGTGACGAAGGAAACAGCGTCCCGAGAATCGGAAGTTGTTCCACACGAGGGACCAGTACACCGAAACCGTCGAGCGAATGTGCGATATCACTGCGGCGGAAACCGAGGGTTAGCGACACTACGGGAGGATGAGGGATTTCGGTTAGTAAGGTAAGATTAGACACCATTTCGTGAGGGAATGTAATATTACCGATGCCGTGTGCCGTTCCTGCATAGATCAGTACATCGAAAGTTTCCGGGGGATTGTCCGGTGAGGTGAAGGTGACCTTCCAGCGACCGTTGATACGCTTCCTACCGATCTCTCTCTCCCGGGCGGCGTCCACCTCATGGCCAGTGTAACTTTCCCGGCCAATGCTCTTCTCACGAATGGTGTCCGCGATTCGGCCGGTATCCTTTCTCCGGTCAGAGTCTCTCTCCCGGGTGAAAGCGCTGTCTTTCTTCGCTGACTCTGAGTGATTCGGTGTATTATGATGTGATACCGGACGTCCTTGTGTATGGCTGGACTCCAACTCTTCCGGTGAAATATGCGACACAGATTGCACCGCTGCATTGCATAACACCGCATCCCCCAAACAGCTGTTTAACTTATCAGGCAGAACCTGAAGTCCCTCGTGGAATGAGAAAATTTGCGCCTTGTTACGAGGAATCTCATCGGATCCGGCCGGGCGCCGAACGCCGCCTTTCAGTTGGCCCAGTAGTAGTGATCCGTGCTGTTCCTCCAGCAATGCCAATCGCGGAAATGCGTGTCTGACTGATAATTTTTCCGGGTCTCCGGCGTAGATGCCACCGACCAGCGCATCGATTGGCCATCTTAGAAACTCCTCGCCCAGCCGCCGTCGCACAAAACTTGCCAGTGTCTCATTTGTTGCCAATTCGTGCTGTGATTCGGCTTGATGTTTTCCACCGCCCCGGTTTTTCCTATGGGTTTCGGTTTGCTGCTGTTGAACTGTGCTACTCTTTGCTCCGGTGATTTTTTGTCCGGATTTTCTTGGTTTGAACGGCTCCTTTATCAGGCTCCATTTGGCTTGTCTGCTGAGCAGAGGTGTGCGAATCAGATCAGAGAGTGAACCCGGTACAGCAACCATGCGATGATCCCGGACAATGTACCTTTTTTTTGCACGCGCATCGGGATAGCAGCGCTTTTCTTCAAGATCAAGCATTGAGATCAAACGTTTGATCCTTTCGGAAGATTCGATGATCGTATTTGGCCCCCATTCAGCCATCCATCCCTGGCGGTCACGGGTAGTCTTTATAGCACCGCCCGTCTGCTCCGACGCTTCAAAAACACGTACCTCATGCCCTTTTTTTTTGAGAAGAAAAGCCAGGGTTAGTCCGCTGATTCCGCCGCCGATGATTCCGATTTGTGCCATAAATGTGCCTTGGTCCTGTTTTGGAGCACAGTGCCTGATGTGTGCGATAGACCGGCACTGCAGGCACATACTCCGCCGGATGAATGATCGGGATGAATGGTCGAAAGGTACAGGAATTTTCGCACTTCAGCAGGCAAATTGTAAGAATATTTTTATTGCTTTCTCTTTCAATATGCGGATTGAAAGAATTCCTTATTCGGATAGGACTTGTTCCCTGTGCGGATTGAAAGAATTCCTTATTCGGATAGGACTTGTTCCCTGTGCCGGCAGTTCTACAGGATTCTACCGAATCAAAATTTGAGGTTGACCCCGAAGGTAACCATACGCGGAATTCCAAGCCGAATTCCCTGCGGCCTGCGGGAAGTGATATACCGTTCGTCTGTGAGGTTTTTAACAGTGACAGACAAGGAGGTATCGAATGTAGTTGGCAACCGATAACGTAATCCCATATCGAAAATCGTATAACTATCCAGCATGCCTTCACGGCCATCGCCACTGGGTACAGTACGGTTGAGCACATCCCCGAACTGTTCGCCCGTATATGTAGCTTTCAGGTATCCGGATATTCCGGTTACATGATCCAGTGAAACCTGAGAATAACCGGACCATTCGGGAGCATAGGGAAGGTGATTGTTCTTGACATTTACAACAGCATCCCCATCGTTTACGAAACGGTCTTCATTGAAATAAGCCTGATTCCAGCTGCCTCCGAACTCCCACTCCACTCCGAAAGTATGGTCGGATGCGACAATAGGCGAAAAGCCGAACTGAAATTCAAGACCGTAATGCAAAGTTGCACCTCCGTTGGTGAGTCCCGTTGCGTTGGGCAATCCCTGTCCGCCGGACGATTCGGAGACCGGAATGATCTGGTTTTCAAAGGTCATAAAATAGGTGGTGATTTCCGACTTCAGCCAGTGTAACGGTCTCATCCGAAACCCTGCTTCGTAACTCCAGCTCCATTCCGAATCCAACTCTTTACTGGTCCCATCAGCTGTCAAGGCATCTTTTACCCGGGGTGGGCTGAAGCCGCGATGAATTCCGGTATATAGTGAAGAGAAGGCGCCAAGTTGATAGTTTAAACCAAAACCTGGAATGAAGGCAAGTACCTTATCGGTACTGAATCCCAACATATCCTGGAAATTGTTGCGAAGCACATTGCGCTCATAGAGAAAATGTTCAACGCGAAGCCCGGGAGTCACCGTCAGCTGCGGTGTTGCGTAAAACCGGTTCTGAACAAATGCACTGGTTGCGTATCCGGTGCGGATTTCATCGTCACGGATATTACCTGAAGTTGGACTCTCCATCGATCCGTTTACCCGCTGCTCGAATGCCCGCTCATAGAGATAGCGGAAACCGGCATCCAGTTCATTGCGGTGATCGCCGATATAATATCGAGCGCTTAGTCGTGGTTCGAATCCGATCACTTCGAATTCGCGGTTCCGGTTCCCGGTACCTTCGCGGAACCAAAGGGCTCCATACTCCAGGTCGGAATCGCCCACGATGCGGTGATAACTGCGTCCATCCACAGGTTGGTTGTCAAAATTCTGTCGCGACCAGTTGCGTTGAGTGGTGTAGGCATATGCGGCGGTTTGCAAGTGGACATGGTCGCTGAAAAAATAATTGTGTGTAAGACTGGCAGAGTATCGGCGGATGTCAAGCTTATCGTCCGGCGCCAGATCTGTGAAGTTGTAGCGACCGCTTTCGTACATCGGCTGACTCAGCCCGACATAGGTCGAATTGGAGGTCTCGTCGTAAATACTAATCTTGGCACCAAGAACGGAACGGTCACTCATCACCAGTTTCCACTTGGCGTTGA
>SLQC01000207.1 GCA_007131625.1 Balneolales bacterium
CAGGATTATCACAAGAAAATTTTGCAAAAAAATAAGATATCTCATACATTACCCCTCATTTTCGTAATACAGTATCAGGAAAACGGACAACGTCTTTGATCATAGTAATAGATGGGCCGGCCGGAGCCGGAAAAAGTACAACAGCCAGGGCGGTTGCCCGTGAGGCCGGATTGGATTATGTCGACAGCGGCGCCATTTACCGCGGATTTACGTATTTGTTTCTGAAGCATGGTTCAAGCCGGGAAGTTTTCCTGAATTCATTGGACGATCACAAGATTAGATTTGAATTTCATCTCACAGATGCCCGTGTATTTCTGGAGGAAGAAGATATTACTGAAGCGATAAGGTACAGTGAAGTCAACAACCGAGTGAGCGAAGTCTCGGCAATGCCGGAAGTTCGCAAAGTAGTAAAAGATATTTTACGGGATGTCTGTTTGGGCAGTGATGTGATACTGGAAGGGCGTGATCTTGGAACCGTAGTATTTCCCGATGCCGATATCAAGTTCTTTCTCACCGCTGATCAGAAGGTAAGAGCCCGGCGCAGACATGATGAATTGCTTCGAAGTGGAGAAGACATCACATTGGAAGAGGTTCTTGAAAATGTGGAAAAACGGGATCGTATCGACTCTTCACGGGAAATTGCACCGCTTAGAAAAGCGGATGATGCTGTCGAAATCGATTCAACAAATTTAACTTTCAAAGAACAGGTGGTACGAATATCACGATACATACGTAATAGACGTAGCACCGAAAAAACAAAAAGATAACTTTAAACTGAAATCACAACCTCAATCCCCCGGACAGATGATCGATCGGGTGGCGGACTGAAACAAAGGATAATCTAAATGACCGATGAAGTAAAGAAAGACCTCGAAAACGAAGAAAAAAGCAAACCAACAACTGCTCAGACTGATCAAAAAACAGAGAATACCCTGGCTGAAGCAACGGTTGAGAGTGAAAAAAAGGTAGAAGAAACTCCCGCGGAAGTAAAATCAGACAGTGAGCAGGCGGACCCCGAAGCAGCCGAAACAGAAGCGGCACCGCAACTGCAGGAAGACGCAGTTGACCCCGAAGCAGCCGAAACAGAAGCGGCACCGCAAACGCAGGAAGAAACAGGTGAAGCTGCTCCGGAGGCAGATGTAGCTGACGTTGAGGAAGAGACAATCCCTTCATTTACCGGGCTGGTAGCGGGAAAAGTTTATAAAATGGAAGACCTCGAAGAGGCATCAGAAGAGTATGATGATGATCAGTACAATAAGCTGGTCAAAATGTATGAAGGAACGCTTACTGCTTTTACCGAGAAAGAAATTGTAACCGGTCGGGTTCTCACCTTTGATGAAAAATATGTTATCGTCGATATCGGATTCAAATCCGAGGGAATAGTTCCGCTCAACGAATTCAAAAATCCCGAAGAACTGAAGATCGGCGATGAAGTCGAAGTTTTTCTGGACAAGGTGGAGGATCGCGATGGGCAGTTGGTCCTTTCCCGTCGCAAAGCCGATTCATTGCGTGTATGGCAGGATATCGAGGAAGCGCACAACACCGAGAAAATCATCGAAGGTTATATCAAACGCCGAATCAAAGGTGGAATGGTCGTGGATATCCACGGAATTGACGCTTTCCTTCCAGGTTCACAGATCGATGTACGTCCGGTGCGCGACTTTGATGCTTATGTTGGCAAAACCATGGAATTCATGGTTGTGAAACTTAATATGTCCAGTGAGAATGTTGTGGTCTCCCATCGCGCCCTGGTCGAGTCGGATCTCGAAGAACAGCGCGAGCATATCCTCGCCAGCATGGAGCCCGGCCAGATTCTCGAAGGTGTCGTCAAAAACATCACCGACTTTGGTGTCTTTATTGATCTTGGCGGAGTTGACGGACTACTGCATATTACAGACCTTTCATGGGGCAGGGTTGAACATCCCTCCGAAATTGTCCGATTGGATCAGCGCCTGAACGTTGTGGTTCTGGAGTTCGATGAAGAGCGGAAAAGAATTTCACTCGGTCTGAAGCAACTTCAACCGCATCCGTGGGATGAGATCAACGCAAAATACCCCGAAAATATTCAGGTTCAGGGCAAGGTCGTTTCGATTGCCGATTACGGGGCCTTTATCGAACTTGAAAAAGGAGTGGAAGGGCTGGTTCATATCAGTGAAATGTCGTGGACACAGCATATCAAACATCCGTCACAGCTGGTCGAAAAAAACAATGTAATCGAATGTGTGGTTCTGAATATCAACAAGGACGAACGGAAAGTCTCACTGGGTGTCAAGCAGCTGCAATCAGATCCGTGGGAAGATCTGCTGGAGCGATATCCTGTTGGATCCCATCATAAGGGAGTGGTTCGGAATCTTACCAACTTCGGTGTTTTTGTAGAACTGGAGCCCGGTATCGACGGACTGGTTCATATCTCGGATATGAGTTGGACTGACAAGGTGAATCACCCGAGCGAGATTGTCAGCAAAGGTGCCGAACTTGAGGTTGTAATTCTTTCCGTTGATTTTGACAATCGCCGAATTTCTCTGGGTCACAAGCAGGTTCAGGAGAATCCATGGGAAAAGCTGGCGGTCGAATATGCGGTTGGCAACGAAACCGATGCCACCGTTGTCAAAACAACCGACAAAGGCGTCTTTGCCAAACTACCGCTCGATATAGAGGCATTCATGCCTGCCCGTGAAGCAGAAAATGGGGATGCCATTGCAGAGTCATATAAACAAGGGGACTCAATACATGTGGTTGTCACGGAATTTGATGAAAACAACAAAAGTATCATCATAAGTCAGAATAAAGTCGGTAAAATGGACAATAAGAAAGAAGCCGCCGATAATTCCAAGAAGCAGAAAAGCAAGGTGGAATCATCTACATCCGGTGCATTGACGCTCGGTGAAATGTCCGGATTGAAAGACTTGAAAGAAAAGCTTAAGAAAAAGGAGGTTGAAGAAAGCAAAAAATGACAAGAAACAGCCATGGCAAAATTTTTGACACACATGCGTATGATTAAACCATGGTTGAACCATGTGACCTTGTGAATCATAATTATTAAACAGATGAAAAGTTAATGCTTGTCGTTAACTTATAATGGATGAAATTGAGTGGAGGTATAACGTAAGGTTGTGCTTCCTTTCTTATTTTTGGATGAACAGGCAATAATACAATGACAACAAATATCATGGAAGCAGGCACGATCTCTGAAACTCTTACCAATCTTAAGTATAAGCTGAATGGGATAGTGCCTGAGACCGAATTGATTGTTAAGGCGGAAATAGCATATGAGATAAACCGGTTAAAAAAGGAAAAGAATGCGGTTATTCTTGGCCACAATTACATGGAACCGGCACTGTTTTTCAGCATTCCGGACCATGTAGGTGACTCACTCGGATTGGCCCGGATAGCTGCGGAAACGGATGCCGACCGTATTGTTTTCTGCGGTGTTCGGTTTATGGCTGAAACGGCCAAGATCCTGAATCCTGACCGTATGGTCTTGCTTCCAGCCAAAGTGGCCGGATGCTCACTTGCGGCAAGTATAACCGCACAGGATGTTCGGGAGTTGAAAGCGAAATATCCGGGAATTCCGGTTGTCACATATATCAATACATACGCCGACGTTAAAGCGGAAACGGATGTCTGCTGCACTTCAAGCAATGCCTCTGAAATCGTCAGAAAGCTGGATTCAGATTCGGTTATTTGTCTGCCAGATGAGTTTTTGGCGCAGAACATTGCCCGGGAAACCGGAAAAAAAGTAATCTATCCGGGTAGCGAGCGATCAGGCCGCGACGATATGGTGATTTGGGATGGCCGCTGTGAAGTGCACGAAAAATTTACAGTTGATGATATTGAAAGAACACGCAAACAGTTTCCGGACGCCGTGGTTGTCGCCCATCCGGAATGTTCACCCGAAGTGGTGGAAGCTTCGGATTATAGCGGCTCAACAACGGCGATGACCTCTTTTGTCAAAGCATCTGACGCCAAACGGTTTCTGATTCTGACCGAATGCTCGATGGGAGACAATATAGCGGCGGAGAATCCGGACAAAGAGATGTTGCGGATGTGCAGCATCCGGTGTCCACATATGAATGAAATTACGCTTGAGGACACGCTGAAATGCCTGAGAGAGGATGTGTATCAGATTGAGGTTGACGAAGAGATTCGTCTGAAAGCAAAGCGGTCTCTGGATCGCATGCTTGAACTCAGTTGAAATAAGGGAGCAGAGGCGACTTCCCGGGACGTTTGTTGAATCGTATAATTACCAGACAAAAAAAGTCTTCCATGTTTGTGGAAGACTTTTTCGTTTCGTAATGGATATAAATACAGAACTTTATTTTTCCTTGTAGAAAAATACCTTCCCGTTTACTGTGTCTTTGCCACTTTTTATTTTTCCATCTGATTCCCTGTTATAGGTATAGACCACGTTTCTCATAGAATTCAACTCTTTATCACTGGAAAATGTGACTTCCAACGCATCTCCTCCAGGTTCCAGTTTATTAAGTGCATTGATGAGGGGGCGAAATTTAGAGGAACTTTTCTTGGTTACACGAACTTCTTTTCGAGGAACAAATTTAAGTTTCATTATTAAAGTATTTTGTTGAAAATTAAAACTAGTTTAAATTTAAAGGAAAAATGTAATTGTGTCAACGACATAATATATGAATTATTATGGTACTTGAATATGACTTAATATTATTTCTATAATATCCTCAGTTTGAATTTCTTCTGCTTCAGCTTCATAGGTTAAAACTATTCTGTGCCGTAAAACATCATAGGCAACTGCACGGATATCTTCGGGAGTAACATAAGCGCGATATTGTATAAATGCATGTGCTCTTGATGCAAGATTCAAATTGATACTTCCCCTTGGTGATGCACCATAATCAATTAACTCATTTACCTTATGTATATTGTAACGGGTTGGATTCCGTGTAGCCATAATAATATCTATTATATACTGCTCAACTTTTTCATCCATGTAAATGTCATTGACAACTAATCTAGCTTTTAGAATATCATCGGTTGAGACAACAGGATTAAGCGGTGCCGGTTTATCTGTACGGGCCATGCGGCGCATGATTTCCATCTCTTCCACCTCGGAAGGGTAGTCGATTTTAATTTTCAACATGAAACGATCGACCTGCGCTTCGGGCAGGGGATATGTCCCTTCTTGCTCAACCGGATTCTGGGTTGCCAATACAAGAAAAGGATCATTCAACCGGAAAGTCTCTTCACCGATTGTGACCTGCCGCTCCTGCATAGCCTCCAGCAGTGCACTCTGTACTTTAGCGGGTGATCTGTTGATTTCATCCGCCAGAATGATATTTGAGAAAACCGGTCCTTTTCTGACGGTAAATTCTCCGGTCTTTTGATTGAATACAAGAGTACCGATTAAATCGGCAGGAAGCAGATCCGGTGTGAACTGGATGCGCTGGAATCCGGTGTTGATCGCCCTGGCAAGACTTGAGACTGCAAGTGTTTTTGCAAGTCCGGGAACTCCCTCCAGCAAAACGTGACCGTCCGATAACAACCCTATCAACAACCGGTTAATCATTGTTTTCTGCCCGATAATAACTTTGTCCAGCTCGGTATAGATATCGTTGATAAACCGGCTGGCAGATTCAATTTTTATTGTTAATGCTTCCATGTCAGCATTTTTTTGATTCATGACGATCACAGGATTTGAATTCGTAAAAAAATTTAATTTGGCGAAAAGAGGGAAAAAATCTGAATTAAAAACAAACTTTTCATAAGTTCCCGACCGAATTTACAAAAAATAATCAAGCCAATTTGTCTTGTCTTGTGCAATGCGTGCAATGGACGGTGCGAGGTAGTTTTATTTATTTTTTGCAACGGCTTTCCTGCAGTTTTAGTTGAAGACAGGAATAATTTTAGGTACATTGATGCTCATTTCCCAAAGGTGCTCATTTTTCAAACGCGGTGATTCGATCATGGAGATATATTTATTTTTCCTGTTTGCAACAAGTGCGGTAGCTTCGGCAGTAGCAATGATTACCAGCAGAGATACTGTGAACAGTGCTCTGTTTCTGGTATTGAATCTGGTTTCTATCGCTGGTGTTTTTCTGCTGCTGAAAGCCCAGTTTCTGGCTGTTATCCAGATACTTGTTTATGGCGGGGCCATCATGGTGCTGTTTCTGTTTGTAATTATGCTTCTCAATCTCAGCAGTGAGGAGAATCTGCTGAACAGGTTCAGCGCTAAATACGTCGTGGGTTTTTTTCTGGGAGTGATCGTCCTGTCCCAGCTACTATACGCCATTGCAGATTTCACCGGCACTCTCCCAAATTTTTCGCCGGGTATTGAGCAGGTTGGTACCGTAGAAGCATTAGGGGATGAACTTTTTTCCACTTATTTGCTGCCGGTCCTGATCACCGCTGTTTTACTGACAGCCGCAGTTGTCGGGGCTATCCTTATTGCACAAAGAAAACTCACCGGAAAAGAGAATAAATAATGGAACTTGATTGGTATTTGAGTTTATCGGCCGTATTGTTCACTATTGGCGTGATCGGTGTCCTGACAAGAAAAAACGCCATTGTTGTTTTTATGTGTGCCGAATTGATGCTTAATTCAGTAAATTTGACCTTGGTTTCTTTCAGTGCTCAGCACGGTGACGTCCACGGCCAGATCCTCGTGTTTTTCTCTCTTTGTGTAGCTGCTGCCGAAGCTGCTGTCGGTCTTGCAATAATCATCGCGATATTTCGCAATCACCTTACGGTCGATATTTCGCAGATCAATTTGCTGCGATGGTAACGGAGCAACAGGTTTACACGAATCGTATTCCACAGACTCTCAAAACCGGGTTTGAGGGGTTGTTTACGATTTTCAAATGATTAATTATTTGTAACAGTATTTATTCATGGACACATACGTGCATCTCGTACCCTGGATAGTCATCATTCCGCTTGTCGGTTTTCTATTCAACGGCCTGTTCGGACTCTTCTCCGAGTCGTTCCAGACACGGAAAACCCTTATCGGTTCGATTGCGACTCTGGCGGTTTTTATCCCGTTTCTGATAGCTGCATATCTCTTTATTCTGATGCAGGGTGATAGCGAGAGTGTTTCGGTCAGTCTATTCACATGGATTGAAGTGGGTGATTTCTCTACCGATATCGGCTACCGGCTGGATCAGCTCTCGCTGCTTATGGTGCTGGTTGTAACCGGTGTTGGCGCACTGATTCATTTTTATTCCATCGGATATATGGCCGATGACGAAGGTTTCTGGAAGTTTTTCTCCTTCCTGAATCTCTTCATATTCACCATGTTGAATCTTGTACTGGCCGACAATATGTTACTGCTATTCCTCGGCTGGGAAGGGGTTGGACTCTGTTCGTATCTGTTGATTGGTTTCTGGTACACCGATATGGCCAAATCCGATGCCGCCAAAAAGGCATTTCTCTACAACCGGGTCGGAGATTTCGCATTCCTTATTGCCTTGTTTATGATCTTCCAGGTGATCGGTTCGCTTCGTTTTGAGGATATTCTGAACGGAACCAACCTCTTTACCGGAGAGCAGGTGTTTATTATAGGGCTGCTCATTCTGATCGGTGCTACAGGAAAAAGTGCCCAGATTCCATTGTTTGTCTGGCTTCCCGATGCCATGGCCGGTCCGACACCTGTTTCGGCTCTCATCCACGCCGCAACAATGGTTACCTCGGGAATCTATGTCATTTCACGGTTGTCACCGTTATTTATGCTATCAGCTGAACTGATGCTATTTGTTGCGGTCATCGGTGCCTTTACAGCCGTGATCGCCGCTACTATCGCACTGACGAAATACGATATCAAGGCGGTACTGGCCTACTCGACGGTATCTCAGCTCGGTTTTATGTTCCTGGCGCTAGGCACCGGTGCCTATGTTGCTGCCATGTTTCATTTAGTCACGCACGCTTTCTTTAAAGCCTGTCTCTTCCTCGGCTCCGGTTCGGTCATTCATGCCATGCATCATGTGGAGAATAAATTGCACAATGAAGGAAAAAAGGTGCATTTTGATCCCCAGGACATGCGCTTCATGGGAGGACTTAAAAACTATCTGCCACATACCTACAAGACCTTTATGATCGCCACCATCGCGATAGCCGGTATCCCGCCCCTGGCCGGTTTTTTCTCAAAAGATGAAATTCTGGTAATGACATTCAATGCTGGTATGGGAGCATACGGAGAGGTTTATATCGGCCTCTGGGCACTTGCCCTTGTAACCGCATTTATGACTGCTTTCTATATGTTCCGTCTGACGCTTGGGACTTTTCACGGTACGTTTCGGTTACCGGGGAAAATCAAAGAGGCCAAAGATGCTGAAAAATATCTTCATGAAAGCCCCTTTACTATGACCTCGGTACTCTGGGTTCTTGCCGGACTCTCAATCGTCGGTGGATTCATCGGTATCCCAAACTTTGTAGTTTCCACATTTACAGGAACGGCCGATGTGAATCTGATTTCCAACTGGCTGGATCATGTAACACTTAACGCCGATCTCATCATTGGTAAAGAAGTCGAGTGGTTGTTACTGTTCGGATCGGTAGTGATTGCTCTTCTCGGAGTTTTTACCGCTTTCCGGATGTATGACTACAACCAGCTGGAAGCGTCAGATGCCGGAATTTCCGAGAAACTTGGTGCGATTTATCAGGTCTGGTCAGACAAATACAAACTGGATGAAATTTACGAAGGCGGTATTGTTCACCCGACCATCCGATTTTCCGACCGGGTACTCGCCGTCTTCGATATCAGGTTTATAGACGGATTTGTTAATGCGGTGGCTTCGATAGTTCGATTTATCGGAGGTGTCATGCGATACTTCCAGACCGGCTTAGTGCAAACCTATGCATATGGTATTGTCCTTGGTGTAATTGTCATCGTAGCAATGCTGCTGTTCCGGTAATTATTTAATACGTCAAAATGGAAGTACTTCTTAATATTGTCATTTATCTGCCCCTGTTCGGTGCAATTCTGCTCCTTTTTTTGCGGAGAAGTGAATGGGCGCGATGGACAAGCCTCATCGTCACTACGGCAACCTTTTTGTTGTCACTTCCCCTGTTGTTACAGTTTGATATTGATGCTATCACCGCTCAGTATATGACGGTCAGTGAGCCGCTGCTGGGTGACTGGGATGTCAAATATATGGTGGGACTCGATGGACTGAGCATGCTTCTGTTCATGCTGACCACATTTATGGCACCGATTGTTGTCCTCTCAGCCTGGCGGTCCGTCACCAAGCATGTCGCCGGTTTCTACTCCATGCTCCTCATTCTTCAAACCGGGTCGCTTGGGGTCTTCGCAGCGCTCGATCTGTTCATGTTTTACATCTTTTTCGAGCTCACCCAGATCCCAATGTTCTTTCTGATCGGTGTTTGGGGTGGAGAAGACCGGATTTACGCCACTGTCAAATTCTTCATTTATACATTGGTGGGATGGCTGCTGATGCTCGTGGCGCTCATTTATGTCGGCTTTGCGGCCGGTAATATGATCAACGATGGAGTCTTCACAACCGACTGGCGTCTGCTTACCGACTCGGCCTTCCAGCTTGGTCTCGTTGAACAGACATGGCTCTTTCTGACTTTCGGTTTTGCGTTTTGCATTAAAGTGCCCATCTTCCCGTTCCACAGCTGGCTTCCACTGGCTCATACCGAAGCGCCCACAGCAGGTTCGGTGGTTCTGGCTGCCATCGCACTGAAAATGGGGACCTATGCGGTGCTCCGATATCTTATCCCCCTTTTTCCAAATGCCGCTATCGCTTTTGCTCCGACGTTCGGTGTCCTGGCCGTAATCGGCATCATTTACGGTGCTCTCGTCGCTATGGTCCAAAAAGATGTCAAGAAACTGGTCGCCTATTCCTCCATCAGTCACCTCGGTTTTGTAGTTCTCGGCATGTTTGCATTTAATACGTTGGGAGCACAAGGGGCGATCATCCAGATGGTCAATCACGGTCTCTCGACAGGCGCACTCTTTATTATAGTTGGAATGCTTTATGAGCGCCGGCACACCCGAATGATTGCTGATTTCGGAGGTATAGCAAAGAAAATGCCGATCTTTACGGTGATGTTTATGATTGCGACTCTGGCGTCGATCGGACTTCCCGGTTTAAACGGATTTGTCGGGGAGTTTCTCATTCTCGTCGGTTCGTTCAACTCCGAGATACTCGGTTCCTGGTGGTATGCTGTTCTGGGAGCCGTCGGGGTGATATTGGCCGCCGCCTATATGTTGTGGATGTTCCAACGGGTGATGTTCGGACCAGTTACTCATAAGGAAAACAACAATCTGAAGGATATCAACACCCGTGAAATCGGCTTGCTGATACCCATTATGATTTTTATCGTGTGGATCGGGATACGCCCGACCGACTTTACAAAGTATTCGGAAGTACAGGTTACTTATATGCTTCAGGATACGCAGGATCGGGCGGCCGCAATTTCACAAAATGTGTCAGCAGAGGAGTTGCCGCGCTGGGCGGTGCATCTCTACGATGTTACTTCTCCGCTGGCTGTACTAACAGACCAAGAAACCAAGGAGCAATGATATGGCACAACAACTGGATCCTGCAAAAATGAATCAGGAATTGGCTGTATTGGACGGGTGGACCGTCGAGGAAGATAAACTCACCAAACAGTTTTCATTCGGCAACTTCAGAGAAGCCTTTTCTTTCATGGTCAGGGTGGCTTTCGAAGCGGAAGAACTGGGCCATCATCCCGAATTTTTTAATGTGTACAAAGATGTTCGAATTCAATTGGCAACTCACGATGCCGGTGGTAAAATAACTTCAAAAGATATCGATCTGGCGAAACGAATCGATGCTATCTAATCAGAATTAATGGAATCTGTTAACGAATTGGTAACTATTTTACCAGCGATCATTATCGGATTTGCAGGTTTGCTGGTGATGATGCTGGACGCCTACATCGAAAATGTGCGGCTGGTTTTTCGGACGACGACTCTGTTTACTCTGGGCGCCCTTGGAATCGCGATAAATGACATGTTCGGTCATTCCGGCGAGGCGTTTTACGGACTGATTACATATGGTGGAACCGCCGCATTCGGTGCCGTGCTGGTCCTTATAGGGACGCTGGTTACCGTGATATTGTCCCGGGACTACCTTGAAAAAACTGGAAGTCATATCGCGGAAGTTTATTCCATGATTCTTTTCGGTACTTTCGGCATGTTGATTCTGGTTTCCGCTAACAACCTCGTGACACTGTTTTTGGGTATAGAAACGATGTCGATTTGCCTCTATGTGCTTGCCGGACTGGTCAAGAATGAGAAAAAAGGGGTCGAAGCTGCTCTTAAATATTTTCTACTGGGCGCTTTTTCTACCGGATTCCTTCTGTACGGCATGGCATTGTTGTATGGCGCATCAGGATCAACATTTCTGACCGATATTGCCACGCTCGACGATAAAGGGATGATTTACTGGGCGGGTGTTGCACTCCTATTGGTCGGTTTTTTCTTTAAAATATCTGCAGTTCCGTTTCATATGTGGACTCCTGACGTATACCAGGGGGCTCCGACAACGATCACTGCCTATATGGCGACCGCTTCCAAGTCGGCAGCGTTTGTGGCTTTTATTTTTGTATTGAGCAGAGCACTTCCCGAAGCCCGCGCAGAATGGGGTGATGTCATCTGGCTTTTTTCCATACTGACCATGGTCATCGGCAATGTTCTTGCTCTGGTTCAGGATAATGTGAAACGGATGCTTGCCTATTCAAGCATCGCTCATGCCGGGTATATATTGATTGGACTGGCGGCCGGTACGGATGCCGCATACAGTGCCGTCCTTTTTTATCTGTTCGCCTATACTCTGATGAATCTGGGCGCCTTCGGTATTGTCGCTTACTATGAGTGGCACAAGGGACTCGATTTTACTGAAGTTAAAAATTATGCTGGACTCGGGTTCAAACAGCCGGTGATGGGGGTGCTGATGTCGATTTTCCTCTTTTCTATGGTGGGAATACCGCCTTTTGCCGGTTTCATAGGAAAATACCGGGTATTCGCCGCCGCTGTTGACGAAGGACTGATTAGTCTTGTTGTGGTTGGCGTCCTTGCAAGTGCCGCCAGTGTCTATTATTATCTGAGGGTTCTAATAAATCTATATATGCATGAATCTGATCCGGGTATCACACTAATCAGGCCGGGAGTCCTGTACTCTGCAACGCTGATAATTCTGGCTGCACTTACCATTTATTTTGGCGTCAAACCCGGCGATTTGACCAACCTGCTGGGCTCCTTCAAGGGAATCTCCTACTGATCCGGTTCTGCTCGGTATTAACATGCGTTATTAGTTGAATGCAAGCGTTAATCTCGTTATATTTATCGCCGCCTGCCGCTGGAAACACCAGCGGCTGTTTTGTATAACAACCGAAGGTACAATGAATACAAATTTTTATGAAGTAACCTTTATTATCAATCCCGTGCTCGAAGAAGAGCAGGTAAAAGAAGTCAAAGAGGGTTTTGAAACGTTTATCACCGATAAAGGTGCGGAAATGGATGAAGTGGATGAATGGGGAATCAAGCGCCTCGCTTATGAGATAGACGGTAAGAACAGCGGATACTATGTGAATGCCTATTTCAACGCCCCTGCCACGATTGTAAGTGAGCTGGAAAGATTTTTCAAGCTGCAGGAAAACATAATCAGAAATATCATCCTCAAGTATGACAATAAGATGCTGAAACACAGAGATCTTCAGAAGAAAGGCAAGTTGCCTGTCATATTCAGTGAAACACCCGAAGAGGAATGATTGGAACCACTTTCAATGGAATCGACCATGGCGAATGACTTTGATATACAAGAGCATTATGAAGCCATGGGTGCTCCATGTGACCTTATAAATCAACAATTTTAAACACTTGAAAGGAAAATCGAATGCTTAAAAACCCCGCACATCCAAAAAAAGGCAATCTTAAAGAAAAAGAGTGCAAATTCAGTATGGCCGGTGTTGTCTACATCGACTATAAAGATGTCGACACACTCAAGCGTTTTGTCAATGACCACGGTAAAATACTGCCTCGTCGTGTGACCGGTACCAGTGCCAGATATCAACGACAACTCACACTTGCCATCAAGCGTGCACGTCACCTTGGACTGCTTCCGTTTGTTGCCGAAAATCTCAGATAATCACATTTTCAGGAGTTAAAAACATGCAAGTAATTCTAAAACAGGATATCGAAAAACTGGGACTTGCCGGTGAAGTTGTTACCGTCAAGGACGGTTTCGGAAGAAACTTCCTGATTCCAAAAGGTAAAGCAGTTCTCGCAACAGAAGGAGCCCGCAAAGCGGTCGACAATCAGCTAAAGAATGTTATTGAAAAACGGACTGCCGAACTGGAAGAGGCAAAAGGCACCGCGGAAAATCTTCAGGGAACCAATGTTACCATTGCCGTCAAAGCCGGTGAAGAGGGTAAGATATTTGGTACGGTCACCAATGCACAGATTGCCGATGCTCTGCAGGAAAAAGGATTCGATATTGATCGTCGTAAAATCCAGATCGACAGCGATGTGAAGCAGCTGGGCGAATATACCGCAACCGTCAATTTGCATGAACAGGTGAAATCGACCCTGACGTTCTGGGTTGTAAAAGCTCAGGACTGATAAGCTGCAAAAAAGACTATTCGCCTGATAGTCTCCGTTTTAAGAAAGGAAACATTCATGCCCGCAGCCTCTGACGCGCAGGCGCATGATTTTTTTCATGGATGATCCATCTGTCTTTGGATATTGAAAAATAAGCAGATGAAACGCATATATTTACATTCTGCATTTCCTTTTTTATTTGGGGTAACTGAACTGGTCTTTTGAGAAAACCGCTCGTCTTTCTGTGTGTTGTCGTCGGCGTTTTCGCCCATACAACCCTTTTGGCCCAGGTATCACTGCAAAAAGATGTCCGTATGCCGGTTGACCGGGCGGATTCCGTCGTGCAACTCGATCCCTGGATCATCGATTCCTCTTTTCAGGTTCGGGCTGATACCCTGATTCTCCCTCCCGACACCTGGACTCTCGAGGCAGCCAAAGGTATTTGGTATTGGAATATCCCGAGGGAAGAGCGGCAATCATTCGATTCTCTGTATTTCCACTACGCGGTCTGGCCGATTGATTTGCCTGTGTCCGTATACGAAAGGGAGTGGGTGGAGATAGATACCATTGTAGATGATTCTGAACCGGAAGCCCCGGAACGGATAACCCGGCGACCGGTTCGTCAACAGGATCTTTTCGGTGATACGCGGTTGCAACGAAGCGGTAGCTTGCAGCGCGGCGTTGTGGTCGGGTCAGCCCAGGACCTCTCCCTGGAAAGCGGACTTCGGCTCGATATCAGCGGTCACATCACGGATGATATCGAAGTTATCGCTTCCCTGACCGATCGCAGCATGCCCATCCAGCCGGACGGTACCACACAGACGATTCGCGAATTTGATCAGGTATATATCCGATTGATGCATGATATGGGAATGCTACAGATGGGTGACATCGATATGAATCTCCAGCGAAGTAATTTTGCAGTGATCGACCGGCGTCTGCAAGGGGTGAGTCTGCAGACAGAACTGAACCACTACGGCAGCCATCAGGGTTCCGCCTCTGTTGCTCGGGGCCAATACCGGGAAATGCAGTTCGGTGGTGAAGATGGAGTACAGGGACCGTACCGGCTGTCTGGTGCAGATAACGAGCAGTTTATCATTGTTCTGGCCGGGTCCGAACGCGTATATATCAACGGACGCCGCATGGAAAGAGGAGAGGAAAACGACTATATCATTGATTACGGACTCGGGGAAATTACGTTCACATCGAACCGGATCATTACTGATCACACTCGTATAACTGTCGATTTTCAATACCTGAGAGATGTCTACACTCGCACAGTCCTTGCCGTTGAATCTGATGAAGTGACTTTGAAGGATAACCGTGTTACCTTCGGTGCTTCGGTGATTCGTGAAGCAGATAATGTCAATCTCAGTTCTCAGCTCTTTTTGACCGACACCGAACGGGAAACTCTTCGCAATGCGGGCGACGATCCTCTAAAAGCCGTCGTCAGTGGTGTCGATTTTGTCGGTTTTCAACGGGATGTCGATTTTTTGCTCTATAGCAGAATCGATACACTCTATCAGGGAGAGCAGTATGAAGTATTTGAACATATCCCGGGTGATTCCTCAGGGGTGTATCGGGTGCAGTTTAGCAGAGTCGGGGAAGGTGAGGGCGATTACCGCCGGGTAGGCAGGGCAGCCAACGGTATTCTCTATGAATGGGTGGGAATTGGCCAGGGCAATTACGTGCCGGAAAGACGCTTGTCCCGTCCAGTGGAACAGAGCATGGTCGCTTTGCGCAGCACAATTCGAGCCACCTCTCATATTAATATCTATGGAGAATGGGCCGGAAGTTATCACGATCAGAATAGACTCTCGTCACTGGACAATCACAATAATTCCGATATGAGTTTTCTCGTTGGAATGGGGGTGCGTCCATATCAGACCCGGATGGGCTCGTTCGATTTCGATCTGAAAGGTCGCTACGAAGGGGAATATTTTTCTTATTTTGACCGGGTCAGGGAAGTGGAGTTCGACCGAAGATGGAATGTTATGAATCTCACAGAAGCAGAGGAGAAGCGGTTGGAAAGTAGTGGGAGCTGGGCACCTACTACCGATACGAAGCTGAGTATCGGTGCAGGTTATATGGATCGAGTCGATTTCGACGGGGTAAGAGGCGATATGCATTTTCTGTCGGCCGAAGAGGGGCTTCCGTCCCTGGACTACTATCTGGAACTAATCGAAAGTGAAGACCGCAGTCTGGATGAAAAAGGTTCATGGTTGCGGCAGCGAGGCCGGATAGACTACGATTTTTCAATCCCAATGGGTTCCCTTCAACCGGAATTTCAATTTGAACATGAAGAGCGGCTTCAGAAAAGCAGATCAGCAGATTCCCTGCTTCCAACCTCTTTTCGTTTCTTTGAAGTGGGTCCCGGGCTATACTATCGGTTGACGGATGACTTCCGCATTGGCAGTTCCATAAGCTACAGGGAAGATACCGGTGTTCTCAATGGAGAGTTGACCGAAGAGTCTTACGGTATCACACAAAGATATCTGCTGGAGTATCGTCGGGGGGATCTCTTTCAGACCAATAATACTCTGGGATTACGCCAACGGCGGTTCGAAGAGATTTTCCAGCTCGAGGAGCAGCGGCTTGACAGCAGAGGGGTGCTGATTCGCTCGGTAACCGATTACCGGCCCTGGAACCGGTTTATCGAAACGAGACTTCTTTATGATGCAAATACCGAACGTCGGCCACTACTCCAGGAGGCCTTTATAGAGGTTGGATCCGAGATGGGCCAGTACATATGGATAGATCTGAATGACGACGGAGTTCAGCAGATCGACGAATTCTTTCCGGAACAGAGTCCGAACGAGGGGATATTCATCAAACAACTGGTTCCGTCAGAGGAGCTTTTCCCGGTTATTTCACTACAGGCACAATGGCGTACGACCATCGACCCGTCCCAGCTGATTGATCCATATGACGCTCGTTACTCCGAACTGCTCGATTTCTTATCAGGCATCCGTTGGCATTCGGTCGTCGACATACGTGAAGAAAATAATACTGAACAGCTGGAGGATATCTATCTGATGCGCTTGCACAGGTTTCGTGATGACTCTCTGACCATCCGCGGGAGGATGTTTATAGAGCAGGATCTGGAGTTCTTTCTCAATAATCCACGAAGAGAACTTCGATTTACGGGGGATCGTATGAGATCGCAAAACCGTCAGGCCAGTGGTGTGGAGCGTCACAGTGCAGACAATGTCCGTATCAGTGGCGGTGGGCGGATATCCCGCAGATATCGTGCTTCAGCGTTGGTGTCACTGGGCCGGGTAGAGAACTTCAGTGAAACTTTTGTGTCCCGTAATTACCGGATATCAGGAATGGAATTACGTCCGCGTGTGGATATCCGATGGAACCAACCGGTGCAATCGGGAGTTGGTGCCACTTACTCCCGGCGGATTGACCGCTATCCGGATAATCCCTCGGAAGTTAGAGGTATTTCTGCCCATGTTGATTCTCGAGTTCGGTTGGGGGAAAGAATACAGTTGACCG
>SLQC01000243.1 GCA_007131625.1 Balneolales bacterium
GACGTATTTGGACGGGTCCGGCCGGAAGATCTGGCGAAGATCCTGTCGGACCGTACCGCCCTGGTGAGTCTGATGCATGTTAATAATGAGACAGGGACCATCAACCCTGTTTCCGAACTCACCGCAATCTGCCGTGATCGGAATATTCTTTTTCATTGCGACACAGTGCAATCCGTTGGGAAAATACCGGTCAATGTCGATGAACTCGGTATCGATTTTCTCTCCATGAGCGCTCATAAATTTTACGGACCTAAAGGTACCGGTGCTCTATATGTACGAGCCGGCACACCATGGTCGGCATGGATGCACGGCGGCACGCAAGAGCGGGGACGGCGCGGGGGCACACTCAACGTTGCAGGCATTGTCGGACTCGGAATGGCACTGGAATTGGCGCTCGAAGAGATGGAATCGTCAGCTTCGCATCTTCAATCCCTCAAGGAACGGTTGCGGAACGGTTTATCAGAAGCCTTCGGTGAGACAATCCGTTTCAATGGCGACGTGGAGCAAGGCGTACCCCATATCTTGAGTGTGACCGTTACGGGCAGCCACCAGCAACCATTGGACGGTGAGATGCTGCTACTCAATCTCGATATAGAAGGTATCTGCTGCTCTAACGGATCGGCATGCACCTCCGGAACCATCAAACCGTCGCATGTCATGATGGCGCTCGGATATGACGAAGCCATGGCGAAATCAACGCTCCGGTTCAGTATGGGTAAAATCAACACTGCCGAAGAGGTCGACAAAACAGTCAATGCGCTCAGGGAGATCGTGACAAGGCATTCAGTTCCCGACTGAAACGCACCGAAGCATCGAGCCGGTACAGTCCACTGTTGCATTATTCTACTGATTATTTTTACCCATTATCCGACCGGAAATGTTTTAATACCGGCCGAAATTTATCTGTTCTGCCTTTTAGTCAAATTCGTTCTGCCTTTTAGTCAATTTCGTTCTGTCTTTTAGTCAAATTCGTAAAGTTATGACTACCGAAAAAATCTTACTTTTCAAGCCGGCTCCATTATTTTTGATCATAGTAACTGTAATGATTGCTTTGTCTTTGTCAGACAAATGCATCGCTCAGTCTGCATCATTGTATGCAGGTATTTCCGAAGTTGACATCACACCACCAATCGGGTATGGACAGTACAGAGGACCCAGTACGGGTATTAAAGATCCGCTATATGCCAAAGCCGTTGTGTTTCAGGAAGGGAATGAGAAGGCTGCGCTGGTTGTATGCGATGTAATCGGTATCACCCGGGAATTCTCAACGGAGGTTCGGCTTGAGGTTTCGCAACAGACAGACATTCCGTACGAGAATATTATAGTTGCCGCTACGCATACACACACCGGGCCTGTATTTCATACGGATGACGGCAGTGTGGCTAACAATCCCGACGTAGGTTTTCCGCTGGAAGAGTATGTCAATAGAAAACGTGCCGGAGAATTGACAGAAGGGGACAAAGTGAGCTATGAGGCACTTTTGCTGCAGAATGTAACCCGTGCGCTTAAGGAAGCGAATGATGCGATGGTACAGGTATATCTCGAATCGGGTTCAGGAAAGGCCGAGGGGCTCTCTTTTAACCGACGGTTTGTTATGAGCGACGGCCGGGTACGGACAAATGCCGGAGTGCGTAATCCGGACATCATCCGTCCTGCAGGCCCCATCGACCCTGAAGTTGGAATAATCATGCTTCGTAACGCCTCAGATAACAAACCGCTGGCCGGCCTGATCAATTTCGCCAACCACACTGATACGGTCGGAGGTACCGAATACAGCGCTGATTATCCTGCTTACCTGGCCGCTACACTGTCTGCTTCATTGAGTGATGGCTTTATATCCATATTCGCACAGGGAACAAGTGGAGACCTGAATCATGTGGATGTTTTCGGGGCCAGCCATCAGGAAGGGCCCGGGACGGTGACACAACAGATTGGCGAGACTCTGGCTTCTGTGGTCATGGCGGAGAAATCAAATTTAAAGAGAAGCTTGCAACCTCAGCTTTCTGTCCGCTCGGAAATTATGTATGCTCCGCTTCAACAATACACCGAAGAGGAGTTACGCTGGGCTCAACAAGAAGAACGCAGTCCGCTTTATCATCAGCGATCATTTCTGGAGTATCGAAGAATGCTGAAAATCAGGTCTCTGCAGAAGATGCAAAGAACGGGGGAAGCAATACCGCCAACTTCCGGTACGGCCCCCTGGACACTGCCAGTGGAAGTTCAAGTGTTTCGGATTGGAGAAGATACAGCCATTGTAGGTCTGCCGGGTGAGGTATTTGTGGAGCTGGGGCTGGCCATCAAAGAAGCTTCTCCTTTTGAGACGACATTGGTCATAGAATTAACAAACAGACATATTGCCTATGTTCCAACTGAAAAGGCATTTGCACAAGGTGGCTATGAAACAATTAATTCACGCCTTGCTCCAGGTAGCGGGGAAATGATGGTAGCGTTGGCAATCAGACTTCTGAATGAGTTAAACGGTGAATTAGAGCGACAATAAACGGATGCCGGTTGCATCCTGACTGCCATCAGTTTCAATCAAAACCAGTAGCAATCATAAAATAACACATATAATTCTCGGGGTTATTTCCGTTAGATCATTAACATTAAAAACGCATACTACTATGGCCAATCCTGCCGGTGAAGATCTTATCGTTGAAGTCAAAGAGTTATTTCGAACCTATCTAAAAGGCAAAAAACATCGTCAGACACCCGAACGCTTAATGGTGCTGGAGGAGATATATCGGGCCGACGGACATTTTGACGCAGACGATATGTACTTCCGGATGAAGAAAATCGGCTACCGTGTCTCACGTGCGACCGTTTACAATACACTGGATCTGCTGGTAGAGTGTGGACTGGTCCAACGCCACCAGTTTGGCAAGAACCAGTCAATTTATGAACGGGCATACGCTTTCCGACAGCACGATCACATCATCTGCAACCGGTGCGGGAAAGTGATGGAATTCTGCGACCCCCGTTTACAGGAAATCAAAACCATGCTGGAAGAAATTTACAATTTCAAAATTGACGGACACTCCCTGCATTTTTATGGTGCCTGCAACGAAACGGATAATTGCAAGGAATTACCCGATACAAAACGGCGAAAAAAGATCGCTTCAGAGATTAAATCCTGAGCGCTCCACTATTCAACATCTTTCCGATGCATGTTACTTTACCGTTCCGCACAAATGCAGTCAACTTATAGTAGTCTGACTGATAAATTTACGGGTTGCCCAGCGACTTCCCCAAAGACCCATTATTAGTGCAAGTGCCGCCATGGCGCCGGTCAGGTAGTACCACCGGTCCAAAGGCCAGACCAGAATTCCAAATTGCGGTATAAAATACGGGATGATCAGCTGAAACAGAAGCCAATGCAACCCGATCGCAATAACTGCCGCGAGTATCCCCTGAAGCAAGCCTTCAAACAGAAACGGCCGGCGGACAAATCCGTTTGTGGCTCCGACAAGCTTCATGGTTCGAATGATGTTTCGCTTGGCATAGATGGTCAAGCGTATTGTATTAAAAACGAGGACAACTGCCGTAAAAAGTATGAATAGTCCGATACCCACTCCGACAATGACAAACATTTCGAGCCGTTCTTCCAGAATTTCCAATAATTGCTGGTTGAATACCACATCATCCACTCCCTGAAAACGCTCTATTTCAACGACCATAAGGCGGATGTCATCTGCTGTGGCATCCGGAGACAGATAAAGCCGGAACGAGGCCGGCAAGAAATTCAGATCGGCCAAAGACTCCCCTTCGGTCCCGAATTCCTCCATGAAAATGGTTCCCGCCTCTTCCTTGCTGATGTAGGTGATTTCAGTCACTTGTTCGTATGACTGTAATTCACTTGCAATCCGGTTTTTGCGGTCATCATCAACATCCAGCAAAAAAACTTCCACCTCGATGGACTGCTTCAGGGACTGGACAACATGAAAGGCGTTGTACCCAAACCGGGCAAAAAGTCCGACTAACAGCACCGCTATAACCAATGCCGTTACGGAGGTTATACTTGCCAACCGGGTCCGTCGGAATCCGGAAAAACCCTCTTTTATAACATATGTGACACTCATATCCGGGTGTTTAGACCATCTTCCATTTCAGTTGCGAAGTACCCACCGGATGCCGAAACGCAGGCGCCGGGAAGGCATCGGTTGATACGCTGTTTCAAAATACCCCGGCAACAACCAATTATCCAACGCATTTTCCATTCGGAACAGAAATATTACCGATCGAACCCGCGCAGTCAGGTCAAAATCGAGTCGGACAAATTCCGGTATTTCCTGACCGCTCTGCAGAACGGGGTTGGGATTCCAGGAATTTGGATCCCAGTAATCCATGGAAGGGTAGTATGTGGCGGTTCTGTATACGGTCGGCGAGGCCTGCACATAAAATCCGGCTTTCATAAAGGCGGCGCTGTTGAAGACATAATTTTTATAAAAGAATGATGCGCGAGTCCAAATCCGCAGACCACTCAGATCCAGCAACTGATTCTCCGTTTGAAAATCATCCGAAAAATATTGTTGAAATGTGCCTGAAAGAGATAACTCAATACGATCGGTGTCCAAAGTTAACCAACCGGTTGTCCCGGCAGATGTATAACTTCCCGCCTGTACAAACAAGGAATCTGCACCGACAAGGACAGGTCGGTTGAAGCGGGAGGCATGCACTTCACCGCCGATTTCCAGTGCACCCGAATGGTACCTTATCCCTGTTTCGGCACGTTGAATAACCTCGTTCTGCAAATCCGGGTTGCCAGATACAGGTGGACGCATCCAGTAGAGCTGTCCGGGGTGTGGTAACTGTTCTCCCCGGGCGTATGAGCCATAGAGCGACAATCCGCCAAAAAGTCGCAAATTAACTTTCGATCCGATTTCATAATCGATAAAGTCGTCGGTTCGCCATCCCGCCTGCATCCAGGAATTCAGCTCCGAACGGTTAGGTAGCGGCAGTGTCACCATCCCCTTTGCGCGCGAGTAAGCCCATGAGTCAATGTTCATTGTCTGGAAGCGGTCACGGTCGACCATCGTCCACTCCGAGAGTAGTTCCCCCTGAAGTTCGAGCGGTCCGACCAGCAGAATATGGCGTCCTGTAACTCCGGATGTCTGAGTTCGCACAAAAGAGCTGTCGCTTTCATTGTAATGCGAACGTCGGTATCGGTCGTGATAGAGAGTTATTCGTGTGTTTGCCTCGTGATCCTTGCTCTTGCGATGATATGCCATTACCCGAAACAGAGCGTTGCGCATGGAGGATTCGGCAAATGCTTCGTTTGGAATAGCTTCAAACCGGCTGAACGGAAAGGTGAACATATTGCCGATCTGGTAGCCATCGGGCTCACCGAATTGCAGACCACTGTAGTGTACCCCTCCTTCGATCATCCAGGAGTTGTTGAGAAAATGATACAGAGTGACAGCGGCGTTTCTGCCTCCCATTGTGTTGTTCCGGTATCCTTCGGACTGATTTTTCCCCCAATAGGCCATCGAGAGATTGGTTCGCGGTGTAAAATTGCGGGTCAGAAAGCCTTCGGTACTCCGGTAATCGTAGGATGTCTGTTCGTAATTGATAAATGTCAGCGGCCGGTCGACATGGTACCGCATGGTGGTGATATCGGTGCGGTAACGGATGGGTGATGAAAACTCGTGGATCGATTCCAGCCGGCTGTAATGCGGAAGGCGCTTCCTGTTGGCGGATCCGAATATCCGTTCATTTACGGGAATGCCGTCGCGAAAAACCTGTTGATGGCGGCTTTCATGGCCGCGAATCATGTATCCGTCGTTGCGACCAAGTCCACCGAGCTGGTAAGCAATGACACCGGGCTGACGGGTTACCCATTCACCCTGGTGCGACCATAGCTGCCACCGGCTTAGACTGTCGACGGTGACTTTACGGTATGCAGACGGCGTATAGACCGTGAGCGGCTCTATCGGATCGTATTCCACAACTTCTTCCGGTTCATCGACTTCGTCTGGCAAGTCAACGTCGTCGTGTACTCCGGGTATATCAGGGTCAGGTGGATCGGGCGATAAATCCAGGGTATCCGATTCAGCCATCCAGAAAATTACTATAAGTGCTAATACTGTCACGGAAAAACCACCTCCGGTTTGTGCGGCACTCCCGGAATATCCAGCAAATGCCGGCGCAAGATGTCGAAGGCGGCCGCGCAAGTTCGCTCTTTATTGACCCGCCTCTCCGTCGTGAACCGATACCTGCAAGCAAAATGGGTGCCTGACCGCGCCCAGAATCCGATCCATACTTCACCGACCGGCTTTTCTGCAGTCCCACCACCAGGTCCCGCAATCCCCGTCGTACTGATCCCAAAATCCGAATTCATAATTTCACCGACATTTTTTGCCATTGCAAGAGCAACTACCCCGCTGACAGCACCATGCCGGGATAAATCATTTGTTGGAACACCAAGAAGACTGGATTTTAAATGATTGTCATACGCTACAATACCACCATTAAAACAGTTGCTGCTGCCGGGAGTATCGGTTATCTCATCGGCGAGCAAACCGCCTGTGCAACTCTCGGCAACGGCCGCCGTCATATTTCTGTCGAAAAGGTGTGTAACAACAGTACCGGCCAGAGTTATACCGTACCGTTCCGAAAAAATGTATTCCTTTGCCGTCTGCCGGACCCGTCCGACGAAATCATCGAATAGTTTGTCTTCAGCCCCGTTTAACCGGGTGATCCGGATATCCACTCCCCGGGGATGAGGTAAAAATGCGATATCTGTCGACTCGGGAAGTTGAATACCGGAATATTCCATGATGAGATCACTCAATACACTCTCCCCGATACCGGTAGTCCGGAAATACTGCTGTTGAACACGACGTTCCGATTTACGCCATAACTTCTCCAATTCCGGCAGTAGTCGTTTTTCGGTTATGTGACGCAATTCATACGGTACTCCGGGCATAGCGGCCAGAAACTTCCCATCCTGTTCGATAAATATACCAGGTGCAGTTCCCAGCTCATTAAAAAGTACCTGCGATCGCGACGGGATGTCTGCTTGCCGTTGATTTTCTTCACTTAGTGGCCGTCCCCGCTGCCTGAAATAATCGGTCACATGATCCAGTACAGCCTCATCACAGATCAACTCATCGTTAAAAAAAATCAGTAATGCTGATTTTGTGATATCATCCCGGGTCGGACCCAATCCCCCCGTCACAACCACCAGATCATGATCCTTCCAGCAGAAATCAAGTGCCTGGAGAATATCCGATTGGCGGTCACCCACGGTCAGCATAGTCTTGCAGGGTATCCCGATTGAACGCAGTGCCTCCCCCAGCCATGAGGCATTGGTGTTCACTACATCGCCATTAAGCAATTCATCGCCAATTGTCAGGATACAGGCAAAATGTGCAGACATATCCGGGGTTTGTGGATCTGAAATAAAACTCATTTTTCATTTTCTAAATTCAACTGCTATGTACAAACGAATGATTAGATCCGGAGAGTGCCAACCCGGATTTCGGCCAAGCGGGGTAAATTCGTGTTGTCATGAACTGATACAATCAACTCAGCCTTGAGCAAAGGTACCAAATAAGCGCCCTGCGAGAAATAGCTGAATATCGAATAAATCCTGTGGAATATTATATCAAGAATTGCCTTGTTAAAAAAAGTTTGAATGTTTGATTATCTTTCACCTGATTCAGCATATGCTAAAACTCTGCGCTGTTGCATTTATAACATGAACATAGCATTTTATAATCAGGTGCGATCATTTCAAAACCGGAATACGGTAGCTCCTTATATTCAGAACCAGGTATGATCCAGTTACTATCAGAATTTCCATAAATTAAATAATATTTCAATGAATACATCCAGAAGATCATTTATAAAAAAAACAGCACTTGCAACAGCCGGTCTGACAGCCGGCACTATGGGTTTGTCGGCAAAGAGTTATTCACGCGTTATGGGTGCCAATGAGAGAGTGGTTACCGGTATCATTGGTTTCTCAAACCGGACAAGAGGTTCTCTGATCCCTGCTTTCATGAATTATTCCGATCGTTTAAACTTCGAGATTAAAGGTGTTTCCGATATCTGGAACCGCAGAAGGGATGAGAGTGTCGCTTTCATGAAGCAGGAGTACAATAAAGATGTTGTAACCTACAGGAACAACGATGAATTGTATGCCGATAAAGACATTGATGCAGTGATTATCGGAACCGCAGACTTTCAGCATGCTCTGCATACTGTGGAAGCCGCTGAAAATAAAAAAGATGCCTTTGTAGAGAAACCGCTTGCGGAGACCATGGAAGATAACCGCAAGGCTGCCCGGGCAGTACGTGAGGCCGGGATTATCGTTCAGATTGGCTCCCAGCGCAGAAGTGGCAGAAATTATCACGCTGCCAATGAATTCATCAAATCCGGTAAATTCGGAGATATTACCATGGTTGAAATGTCCTGGAATGTCAACCAACCGGGAAGGTGGCGACGTCCGTCGCTGGTTGCAGGTCTCCGCGAAGAGCATGTGGACTGGAGCCGCTATCTCATGAACCGTCCATACGAACCCTTTGATGCCCGCAAGTATTTGGAATACCGTCTCTTCTGGCCCTACTCTTCAGGAATTCCCGGCCAGTGGATGTCCCACCAAATCGATACGGTGCACTGGTTCAGCGGATTCGGCTATCCCCGCAGTGTTTCTGCGAATGGGGGCATTTATATGTGGAATGATGGCAGAAGTAATTTTGATACCATGACAGCCGTGTTTGATTACGGTCCTGCAGACAATCCAAACAAGGGATTTCAAGTGGTATATTCCTCACGTATGCACAATTCAGCTGGTGGCGTAAAGGAAATTTACTACTCGAATGGCGGAGAACTAAATCTGGATACCAATCGAATATCACCCAATGGTGGTTTAGCCGAAAATCATGCATCCGCCATGGGAATGGAGGCCAATCTGTTGCCGGATATGGAACTTGAAAGTTCGGACATCAGAACAGTTACCAGCGCCGATACGGGATCCGATAACACAACATTTCTTCATATGCTCAACTGGATGGAATCCGTCCGGTCTCGTGAAGAAACCAATGCCCCTCTTCAAACAGGTTATGAACATTCAATTGCGTGTATCATGGTTACAGCTGCTCTGCGAACTAAAAAACAAATTACTTTCGACAGCTTATCTCATGAGGTTCTGGCCGACGGTATTCCTTTTAAGTATTAGATCAAATTTCCGGTTACGTACTGGATCATGTTACCGGTTTATGTACTGGATCATGTTACCGGTTATGTATTGGAATATATTTCCGGATAGGTACTGGATGAAGTTTACGGCGCTATTAAGCCGGCCATCATTTATGGTATCGCTTTGCATTAAAATGGCCGGCTGTACTTATGTATCGCATAATTTAAATGATTACAGGGTGTTTTTTCTATAGTTTTCTGATTCCGCCGACCGATTGTACGAATTAACATGCCCCTTACTCCACAATTTAAAAATCCTGCCATGACTGATAGAAAAAAAATAACTTTTCGAATTTCTGCTTTCATTTTCTTATTTCTGATGAGAGGATTATACGCTTCCTCTTCTTTTGCCCAGACTGACGAAGATACCGATGTTATTTCGCATTGGCTGCAATTCACTGATGTCAAGAACTCGTTGTATCACCATTTTTCCGGACAGGCTCATGAGATGTTAGACCAAAGAGATCAGAGGATTCAGTCACTGAACACTAAGAGGCAGTGGCAGCAGTATCAGGAGGAGGTCCGGGAAAAGCTCTACGACATTGTAGGTCCGTTCCCTGAAAGAACTCCACTTCGCCCCCGGATAACGGGTACTCTTGATCGACCAGAGTTTACGGTAGAAAAAATTATCTACGAATCGCAACCTGAGTTTTATGTGACGGCCGCGCTGTTTCTGCCGAAGAATACCGACCTCCCCGCTCCGGCCATTATTTACGCAAGCGGACACACTGCCAACGGATACCGGGCAGATGCTTATCAGAATAAAATCATCAACCTGGTTAAAAAGGGATTTGTGGTTTTTGCGTTTGATCCTGTTGGTCAGGGGGAACGGTTGGAATACCTGGATGAAGAAACGGGTACCTCCATAGTAGGTGGCGCCACAAATGAACATTCCTATGTGGGAGCGCAGACCTTTCTTACGAAGAGTTCACTGGCAAGGTACATGATCTGGGACGGGATTCGCGCAGTGGACTATTTGTTAACACGCAGTGAAGTGGATCCGGAACGAATTGGCATTACCGGACGCTCGGGAGGTGGCACACAGTCATCCTATGTCGCTGCTTTCGATGATCGAATTTATGCATCCGCTCCTGAAAACTACATAACCTCACTGGGTTACTTGTTCAACTCACGTGGCCCTCAAGACGCCGAACAAAATTTCTATCACGGGATTTTCAACGGCATAGATCATGCTGATCTTTTGTTGGCTCGTGCGCCCAAACCGTCACTGCTTATTGCAACAACGCGAGACTTTTTCAGTATTCAGGGAGCGCGGGAAACCTTTGCTGATGTCAAACGCGGATATAGCGCACTTGGCAAGCCGATGCATGCCCTGATGGTCGAAGATGATCACGGACATGGAAGTACCAGGGCTAATCGTGAAGCCATGTATGCTTTTTTTCAGAAACATCTCTCTCATCCCGGTTCTCCGGAAGACCTGACGGTCGAACTCTTTGATGAGGAAGAACTCTATACCACAGAAACCGGTCAGATTGCCACTTCACTTGGTGGAGAAACCGTATTTTCTCTCCATGCCCGGGAGGCAGAGCAATTTGCCGCAAAGTTGAAGGAGCAGCGGAATAACCCCAATATATACGACTCGCGGCTGAAAGAGGAGATTCGACAGTTGACAGGGTATGAACAGCCGGTTGAAGTGCATCCGGAAGTATTTGTCGGCAGGTACGTACGGGAAGATTATGTCCTGGAAAAGTATTTTATAAAAGGGGAAGGAAATTATCCCATTCCCTTTCTATTATTTCGGCCACAAGTGGAGACAGAAGATCTGACTACCCGGCAGGAAGCAGGTTACAGTCAGAGTCTCCGGCAAAATGAAAAAGATGGACGGATTCGTCAACAGGAAGCAAAAAATGACCTTATTCTGTATCTACACCCGGAGGGGAAAGCCCCGGAAGCCGGCCACGAAATGGAAATAGAATGGCTGGTACGTCAGGGTTACACCGTTGTTGCACCTGATCTTCTCGGAACGGGGGAAACGGGTCCTGGGCTGCCACACGGGGATTCTTATATCGAAAATATCTCCTATAACCAGCTTTTTGCAGCAATCCAAATCGGTCGAAGTATAAGCGGCGTCAGGGCAGGGGATATCAACCGGCTGATCCACACTGTCACTTCCATGGGATCCATATCAGCCAACAATGTGACGGTTTGGGCCAAAGGACTCATGACTCCGGATGCCTTGCATGCTGCCGTTTTTAATTCGCTTATTGACCGGCTTATACTTGTTGATCCACTCCTGTCTTACCAATCCATTGCCTGCAATAAATGGTACAGTCCCGGTTGGGCCAACTCTTTCGTTGCCGGTGCCTTGACCACCTATGATCTTCCGGATTTGGCGGCATTTATTGCACCTCGGCCCATTTTATATGTTAATATACAGGATGAGAACATGCAGCCTTTACCCGAGGATTCCAATCATATAAGTAGTCATTTCGAAGGAGTACACTCGGTTTATAACCATAGGCAAGCCGAAAAGTCACCAGTTATACTGACAGTAGACGAGGAAGATGATGCGAGGGAGCAAATTCGTCATTGGATGGAGGGAAGGTGAACCATCTCTTCAAAGAATGAAGAACAGTATTGACCCGGTTTAAATCATGGAAAATTGTCCTGCGAACCTGTGGATGGGAACCTGATGGCGGGTATGTCAAGATTCTTTATTGAATGGTCGGAACTGGTCGAAAATAGTCGGAATTGCTGCTTTCCTGTTCCGAATTTGTGATATTTAATTACTAAATAATTGCCATTCAAGAGTGGTACAACTTTTTTATCTTGGTCGGAGTGAAACGAGTACCGAATATATTAAGTGTCTTGCGCATGTTGTTAGCGCCGCTGTTCATATTTTTGTATCTGCAGGATGCATTACTTTGGGCCGCGCTGGGTATGGTAGTCTTTATTTTTGCCGCAATAACTGATTATCTGGATGGTTATTATGCCAGACGATATGATGTATCATCCGGGCTGGGAACTTTTCTGGACCCTCTGGCCGACAAGATTCTCACATTTGCGGGTTTTATCTGCATTCCGTTTATAGATCCCAACCAGTTCCCCTGGTGGATCATTGGGGTTATTATATTTCGGGACGTTTTTATCACCCTGTTGCGGGTCTGGTCGGAGCAGAACGGGAAAATGTTGCAGACGCGCTGCACGGCGAAAGCCAAAACCCTGCTGCAAATGGTCTTCCTGTATGTTGTACTGTTTACCGGCATTTTAACAAGATCCGGAGGTATGACAGGCCGGATCGGCCATATGATACTTGAGTCGGGAGTTCTCGGATGGATGTTTTTGCTGGTAATGATGATAACCGTATACACCGCACTGGAGTATATTTACATAAACAAGAGACTTTTTTTAACACGTGATTCAACGAACTTTTAATTCATCAGTATTTGCAGGCAGTGTCGGTTACATCGGTTTTCTTCCGAAGATTCCGGGAACCTGGGGCAGCCTGGCGGCGCTTCCGGTCATCTATCTGGCTTCCGTGTATATACACCCGCTATTCGGGCCACTGATTGTGGCGGTTTTTTTCTCTGTCGTAACTCTGCTGGCAACACCCGGAATGGAGAAGATTATGGGTCCAGACCCTGGTGAGTGCATTTCCGACGAATTTGCCGGACAAGCGATTGTATTTCTTTTCATCCCTATCTACACCAGTTGGGAGTATAACCTGTTGGTATTTATCTCCGGTTTTTTCCTCTTTCGTATCTTCGACATCCTCAAACCGCTCGGTATCAGCGCACTGCAAAATACAGATGGAGGATGGGGTGTTTTGCTTGATGATATCGTAGCGGGTATGTATGCGCAAATGTGCCTGTTATTTGTTATATTTATTATCTTGTAACCATTCCGGCTAAAATAATGGCAGGGCTAAGGAGAGGCCCTCAGGTAAATCCGGACAGCAGAACTGATTATATACTATGATATCCGACAAACAATTTTCACGAGAACTGGCCGGGGATCTTCTCGACATCAACGCAATCTTATTGCGTCCTGAAAATCCCTTCGTCTGGACGTCCGGATGGAATTCCCCCATTTATTGCGATAACAGGCTGACCATCCTATACCCCGAATTACGCAGTAAAATCGCCGACAAATTCACCGAGTTGATCATTAGACATTTTCCCGGTTTAGATGTCGTTACCGGCACCGCCACTGCCGGAATACCACACGCTGCATGGGTTTCCGAACGACTTGACAAACCGATGGCTTACGTACGGGCCAAATCGAAAGCGTACGGTATGGGCAATCAGATCGAAGGCGGAGTGCGCAAAGGAGAATCGACCGTCGTCATCGAGGATCTGATCTCCACCGGAACATCTGCACTCTCTGTTATCGAAACCCTTGAGTTTGTCGGGGCAAAAGTTGAGGCACTGCTGACCATCTTCACGTACAGTTTTGAAGTCTCAAACAAGAAATTTTCTGATCACAATATCCCACTCTACTCGTTAACAGACTACGAAACACTCGTGGAAGTTGCCCTCGAAAAAGACAAAATCCGCCACAGTGATGTTGAGTTTCTGAGCGAATGGCGCAGGCATCCGGATACATGGCCCGGTTCTGAACGGTGATCCGACAACCATTGAATCACAAGTAAACTTTCGAACCTAAGCATTATCAGATTATTTTATAAAACCGATTTAATATTGACTGATCGCAAATTCTATATCGAAACCTACGGCTGTCAGATGAATTTCGCCGACTCTGAGATCGTCAATTCCATCATGACGAAACGTGGGATGGACCCTGTCAAGTCGCCAGAAGATGCAGCAGTTATTTTCATCAACACCTGCTCAATCCGTGATAATGCGGAGCAAAAAGTGTGGAACCGGCTCAACTATTTCCGGAAGCTGAAACAGCAGCGCAAGGGGAAATTGGTCGTCGGAGTTTTGGGATGCATGGCCGAACGACTCCGGGAACGGTTCCTGGAAAAGGAAAAACTGGTCGATCTGGTTGTAGGTCCGGATGCCTACCGGGATATCCCACATTTGCTCTCCGAGGTGGAAGACGGTCGAAAAGCCGTAAATGTGATACTTTCCCAGGAGGAAACCTATGCAGATATTACACCGGTACGGACTACCGGCAACGGTGTAACTGCGTTCGTTTCGGTTATGCGCGGATGCGACAATATGTGCTCTTTCTGTGTCGTGCCATTTACACGCGGCCGTGAGCGCAGCAGGCCGGTCGAAAGCGTGCTGGATGAATTCAAGCTATTAAGCGACCAGGGATACCGGGAAGTCACGCTGCTGGGGCAGAATGTCAACTCCTATAACCACGAAGGGCGTGATTTTGCCGAACTGATGTACCGTTGCAGCCAGATTGATTCTGAAATGCGCATCCGTTTTTCCACATCCCATCCCAAAGACTTTCCCGACGAATTTCTGCATGTGATGCGGGAACAGCATAACGTCTGCAACTACATACACATCCCTATACAGTCCGGCAACAACGAAATTCTGGAGCGCATGCGGCGAACCTACACCCGCGAAGCCTATTTGGAGCTGATACAAAAAATGCGGGAGATGATCCCGGGTGTGTCGCTCTCAACCGATATTATTGCCGGTTTTTGCGGGGAGACCGAAGAACAGCATCGGGATACTCTGGATGTTATGAGAACGGTACAGTACGATCTGGCCTATATGTTTGCCTATTCCGAACGGGAGCGAACATTGGCCCACCGAAAATTCATGGATGACATTCCGGAAGAAACCAAGAAACGTCGCCTTGCCGAAATCATTCAGCTGCAACAGGAAATAGCCGGTAAACGCAACCGCATGGAAATCGGCAAGCGCCATATAGTGCTGGTTGAGGGGACAAGCAAGCGGTCAGAAGTTCAGTTGTCGGGCCGAAGCGACACCAATAAAATGGTTATTTTTAACAAAGGAAATTACGGTCCCGGTGAATATGTCGAAGTGGAGATCACCGACTGTACTTCCGCCACATTGAAAGGTACGGTGCTTCGCAGCGTCCGCCTTTCCGATACCATAGCAGAACTTGTTACCGCATAATTAAAATGCCGGTGGATAGAATACAGCTGCAACAGCAATACGGAATCATTGGAGAGTCGCCGGTTATTCGCCAGGTGCTCGACAAAGTGCTCCAGGTGGCACCTACCGATATTACTGTATTAATCAGTGGCGAGACCGGCGTCGGCAAAGATGTGACGGCACGGGCGATCCATAACCTCAGTCCGCGCAAATCCGGAAACCTGGTTATCGTCAATTGCGGTGCCATCCCCGAAGGGATTATTGAGAGTGAACTTTTCGGAAATGAAAAAGGAGCTTACACCGGAGCTCATGAATCGCGGATGGGCTATTTTGAGCAGGCCGACGGCGGCACAATCTTTCTTGACGAGATTGTCGATACCCCGAAAAATGTCCAGGTCAAACTGCTCCGGGTTCTTGAGTCCGGTGAATTTTTCAGGGTCGGTTCCAGCAAATTGCGTACCGCTGATGTCCGGGTCATTGCCGCAACAAACAAGGATCTTTGGAAAAGCGTTGAAAATGGCGACTTTCGCGAAGATCTGTTCTACCGACTCAATACCGTCACTGTAAATATACCTCCATTACGGGAACGGAATGAGGATATCCTGCTGATTTTCCGGAAATTTGTATCCGAATTTGCACAAAAATATGACTCCGTTTTCCGGGGTATGACCGACGAAGCCCGAAAGCTGCTGCTCTCCTACCGTTGGCCCGGGAATATCCGCGAATTGCGCAATGTTGCCGAACAGCTGGTCGTACTTGAAAAATCTCAATTTGTGGATGAAGAGATCCTGAAAAAATATCTGAAAGGCCGGCAGAAACTGGGATCGCCCGACAATCTGCCCATGGTTTTCAGACAAGTTGATGACCAGAACAATTCGTTTCAACCGTCGCAAAACAAGGAGTTGCAGTTGATATACCGTGCTTTGCTGGAAATGCGAAACAGTATGAGTGATTTGAAACAAATGGTAGGCAGTCTTTTCTATACCTCACTGAGAGGAGAAAATATTCCCAAGTCGCTGCCGGCAAAGACCCGGTCTGAGTACAAGAATGTCGGCTACCCGGAAAAAACCGCACTGGATGACGACAAATCGGATGTAATGATCGGTGACTCACCATTTGCCGATGTGAATTACGACGATGCCGATACCCATAATGACAACGATCGGGCTAGCACCGGCATCCGGAACACTTCCGCCACGTCCTTGCCGGAATCCGGGTTGACAGACGAACAACAAAAGGTGATCGAACTATTCGGAAAAGGTGACCTGCCTTCCCTGGAAGAAGTCGAGAAGTTTCTCATCCGTCAAGCTCTTGAGAAATACAACGGCAACCGTCGAAAAGCATCCCGGATACTCGGAATGAGCGAACGTACGTTATATCGAAAAATCGATCAATATGAACTTCTGTAGAAGGTTTAATAGAAATGAGGTATATAAAGAGGTATATAAAATTATGACTGCTTTGCGTGTCATAATGGTGATGACAATCCTCGCAGCAGGCCTTCTGACCGGTTGCTTCAGGTACAGTTTTACGGGTGTCACCATCCCCACCAATGTGAGGACTATCTACATCCCTTTTTTCCCTGATCAGTCCGGAAGTGGATTCGGTGATCTCAGTGATCAGCTTAACGAAGCGCTGATCAACCGTTTTGTCAATCAGACCCGGCTGCAGCTCACTGATTCGGCCGAAGATGCCGATGTTTTTTTCCAGGGTTCCATCACCTCTTACTCCAACCGACCTTTCAGTGTGGCAGGTGACCAGCGGGCCAGTCTGAACCGGGTGCAAATCAGTGTGAGGGCATCCTACCAGTACAGCCAGGACGAACAGCCCGAATGGGAGAAA
>SLQC01000222.1 GCA_007131625.1 Balneolales bacterium
AAAAAAGAACATCAACCCGTAATTTCAACGATCTCGTTGAAATAATGACTATTCTGCGTAAAGAGTGTCCGTGGGATCGCAAACAGACGCATGAATCGATCAAAGACCTGATGGTCGAGGAAATCTACGAGGCAATTGAAGCGATCGACAACAACGATCCCGCTGAACTGCGCAAGGAACTGGGAGATCTGCTGCTCCATGTCGTTTTTCACACCGAAATAGCCCGTGAAGCGGAACAGTTCGACATCGGCGATGTCATTTACGGCATTCAGGAGAAGCTGATCCGCCGTCATCCCCATGTATTTTCCAATATCGATGCAGCCGACTCGGAAACCGTTAAAAGGAACTGGGAGGATCTGAAGATGAAGGAGACCGAGCGCATGTCGGTGCTTCAAGGTGTACCCGATACGCTCCCGGCACTGATCAAAGCACAGCGGATGCAGGATAAAGCTGCGGCTGTCGGATTCGACTGGAAATCGTGGAAACAGGCTTGGCCTAAGCTGCAGGAAGAGTTGGAAGAGTTTCGCATAGCCGCTGAAAAAGGGAGCGAAGCAGAGCAACGGGAGGAACTCGGGGATCTTCTTTTTTCAATGGTTAATGTCGGACGGCTGATGGGACTCTACGTCGAGGACGCCTTGCGATTGACGAATCGCAAATTTAAAGAACGGTTTCAGTACATCGAAAAGGTTCTGAATGGAAAAGGGAGACTATTGAAGGATGTCAGTCTTGAGGAGATGGATGAGATATGGGATGAGGCAAAATCCAAATTCCGAAACCCGAAAACCCAAAAGGGAATATCCGAATAGCAGCCTGTAGCCCTAACGCTTGATTCCGGCTTTTCGGTGACTGTTTGCCAACAGCCAACAGCCAACGGATAACAGTCATAAGTCAACGGCTAACGGACTAAAGCCAACGGCCAAAAGTCAACGGCCTATCGCTGCCGGCTGCTGAAATGTGAGTCTTCAAGATAATCCCTCAGCGTCTGCATCTCCTGTTTCTGTGCCGCGGGAAAGAGGATGTTGTTGAGGATCAGACGGTAACCCGGACTATTCGGGAAAAGCTCGAGTTCGGTTGGCGGATCTCCCACGCGGTGGGTGTAATCTTCGGGATCGTGTCCACTGTAAAAAGTAAAGAACCCCTCGCCGTGATTGCCGTGAATATATTTGGCTTCATTCCGGCCCGGTGTCTTGGCCAGGATCACCACATTGTTTTTGATGGTTTCTTCTCGAAAAGCGGTGGTCTGACCATAAAAGCCCTTGATACTGCTGACATGATTTTGCGTGAGCATGGTAGGAACCGGATCCCACTTGGCTGAAAAGTCGAACAGTGTGAAATAGTCCATCTCTTCATCTACGGAAAGCATTCGCTGCTGCACATTTGGGATATCAATGTTGCCGTGGCGATACTCAGCAGGATTCAGTGTCACCTCGAAGTCTTTAAAGGCCAATGTGTTGGTGTAATCGAGTTTCTCATTGGCATCGAGATCGGCCGGGTCACCGTCGAACGGAGTTGGCACAATATCCACCTCCATCGCAGAAAGTGCAATATCGAAGGTGTCGGTGCCTGAACACATTGCAAACATAAATCCGCCGTTGCCGATATACTCGCGGATGGTCCATACGACCGCTTTCTTCATTTCAGACACCTTGTCGTACCCCATCTCTGCAGCCATCTCTTCCAGGTCACGCACCTGGCGGATATACCACGGCTGATCGCGGTAGGCAGCCCAGAATTTGCCGTGCTGCCCGGTGAAATCCTCATGGTGCAAATGCAGCCAGTCATATTCGTCAAGTTCACCATTGAGCACTTCCTTATTGTAAATGGTCTCGTAGGGGACCTCGGCGTAAGTAAGGGCCAAGGTCACCGCATCATCCCAGGGCAGGGCATGATCCGGTGTGTAGACAGCGATTTTCGGAGCTTTTTCCAGTTCTATGACCGACATGTTTACATTCGGACGCTCCACCTCTTCGATGATCTGCCGCGCTCGTGAGGATGAAATCTGCTCGATCGTTACCCCGCGCACCCGGCTCCGGCGGACGATCTCTCCGGTTTGCGGTGCCAAAAAACTGCCGCTGCGGTAGTTCAGCAGCCATTTTCCGGTATGTCCATCCTTCAGGTGCTGAAACATCACGCCGTAGGCTTTAAGATGGTTTCGCTGTCCATCGTCCATCGGGATTAATACGTACCCTGAAGAAGCCTGAGCCTCCGCCGGCAATTCGGAACTTCCGGTACCCGGCATCGAAGCCGTTCCGGCCAGCATAAGTACAAGAATCAGCAGGGCAGGAGATGTTATCGGAGTAAAAAAAGATGTCATCGAACTCATTGCATTGGGGAGCTATGGTTATCAAATGTCTCGTGTGTTATGGTATTGCTGGTAACGTGATTAATGTAATAAAGTGGTATATGTAGTAACGTAGTGTTGGTGCGTTCCGGAATTGGTGTGTTCCGGAATTGGAGGGTACGTGATTAATGTAATTAAGTGGTATGTGTAGTAACGTGGTGTTGGTGGTGACGGATGCGGGGTTCGTTACAGTTCACGGGCTTCCCGCTCGATCTCTTGTATCCGGTTACGGGCCAAGTCGGCGTAGAAACCGTCCGGATAGTGCATGAGCAGTTCTTCGTAATAATTGACTACGACCTCACCCTGGATTGCCACATGGCTGTCACCGGACTGAACAAAACGTTCATAGGCGCTTAACCCGGTTCCAGTCAACAATTCCGGGGGGATGATCAGCGATGGAGAAGTTCCGGAGGTTGAGCCATTGGATGATCCGGATCGGTTGGAACGTGCATTTGAGCCGGCATTCGGGTCCGCTCCACTGCCGGTGTCGGAATCGGCGGCACTTCGCTGCATGACATGGACAAGTTCAGCAAGCCGGGCGCGTTCCCAAAGCAACTGTTCTCCCGCGTTTTGCCGGACAGATGGACGTCTGGTGTGTTGGTCGAGCACATTAAAGGCTATTTCGGGATGGATCCGGCGCAGGGTGCGGGTGAGAAGCAGGGTGGATACGCCATGAAGCGGGTGATTGGTCGGTTCTTCAAGTATCGGAGCGAGCAACCCGGCGGCATCGTTATATCGGCCAGTGTCGTACAGATATCGTGCACGGGCGTAGCGTTTGAGCGGCTCATTAGCGCTATCCTCATCATAGGCATCCTGGATCATAAAGCGCAGCCGGAGTGCATCGTTGGCAAAAAAGGAGGTGTTCTGCCGCTCCAACGCCCGAAGCTGCATAAGGGAGTAGGAAAAATCACTGTTATAAAAATCACCGAGTCCGAGATAGTATCTGCTTCTTTCAGCGATACTTCCGCTGCCGGCGATCCTGTTGCTGCGTGTAAAAGCGACCCGTGCCATCGAAAAGTCACCCTCGAACAGCAGGATGCGGCCTTCGACATAGTGAACAAGTGCTTCATCGGACTCCGATTCCATTGCCTGCTTCATCTTTTCATGATATTTGGCAGCGTCATCGGGTAGTTTCAGGTGATCGAGCGCCAACTCAGACTGGATCGTCAGGATCTGCATCAGGCGATCATAACGGGGATAGTTGTTGGCGAGGTGCCCCACGGTTTCGAATGCTTTGCGGAACAACGAGTCGGCCGACCCGCCGAAATCGAGGTTATGATCAATCAGATAGCCGGCCCAATCCTGATACGCCCGTGACAGCTCCTCATAGCTGCGCGCTTTAAGCGGATGACTTTCCATGTTGAGGTAGTAGTTAAACGCCTCTTCGGCCAGTTCAAACTCCTGCTGGGTGCGGAGCTGTCTTCCGATCCGGAAAAGTGCGTGCTGCTGATTGTCACTATACCGCTCCAGAGTCATAGCTGCGGCCAGTGCCCGCTGGTACAGCCCTCGTTCCATATTGAGCCAGACCAAAAAATCGCGGAATCGCAGATCACGAATGCTGCCTGGAGATTCCTGTTCGATCCGTTCCTGGGTGATGATGATGGCAGTGTCGTAAAGCTGTCTCTCGTCGTAATTGACCAGCTGTCGCTGGATCAGGTTCAACCTGCGTTCATCTTCGGCCAAAATGTCAAGATACTCGTGCAAAGCCTGCTCGAAATCTCCGATAGCCAATTGGTTGTTGGCAATCTCAAAAGTATAAAGGGTGGGTTCACCGAGCAGCTCTCGGGCCTGTTTGTACACTTCGACCGCCTCCCGGTAAAGCCGCCGCTGATTCATCGTTTCGGCGACCCGTTTGTAGGGTTGCAAATTGCTGGTTTGCTGATCAATGACCCGGTTCCACGTCTCAAATGCCTCGTCAGACCGGCCTGCAATATGATAAATTTCACCCAACTTTACCTTGGTGTTGAAATCCTCTCCGCTATGGTCCAAACGCTCCCTGGTTATGGCGATGGCATCGTCGTACCGCTTCAGATTGATAAGCGCAGTGACCGTGCGTTCGTAGAGTGCGAAAGAACGCGGATTTTCCCGCATCAGATTACGAAAAATCTCATACGCTTCCTCATAATCTCCCTCACGCATAAGCTGAATGCCAAGTGAAAAGTCGTTAGGACCGCTCTGCGCCTTCGCGATCGGAATCGATGTTACTGCGCTGGAAACCAGGATCAAAAACAGTAAAAATATCCGTGTAATAGACATAATTAAATGGACAAAGAGGTCACTTTTCAATTTGAAAATGGATCAAGTGGAGGTGAAAAAACGCATCAATTCACATCTAAAATATATCTTAAGAAACACATTTATAATCACATCCATTTTTAAACACATTGAGGTTTCAAAAAATTACTCCAGGGTTAAAAAACATTGAGGTAAAAAGAGGTACTTCATAAAAAAAAAAAAAAAAACGCATTGAGGTTATAAGAAGTACT
>SLQC01000107.1 GCA_007131625.1 Balneolales bacterium
TGAAGCTCTGCTGCCAGGTCCCGTTAAATTGAAATACCGGGTATTGCCCCCGCCTCCAAGGTGAACATCCAGAGCCCTTTCCCCTCCAAGTGGTTGATAGGTATTAATATTGACAACTCCACTCACTGCGTCCGCATCCATTTCCGGTGTTAATACCTTTATCAGTTCTATCTGCTGTACCATATCGACCGGAATGATACCGAGATCTACACTGCGATCTCCGATCCCCGAGGTGGCCATTCGATGGCCATTAACGGTTACATAGTATCCGGTCAGTCCTGAACCCCGCAAGTTGAGCTCTCCGCGGGTACCGACCTGTACCCCCGGAACGCGGATCATCGCATCCTGAATGGTATAATCTCCAAAACGTTTCATCTGCTCCAAAGTAATCACAGATTCTATCTTCTCCGATGTATATTGCCTGTTCAGAACCCGGATCTGATCCCGCTGAGCCGTCTGAAGAAAAATTCTGTCGCCCTCGATAAATTCTCCCTGAAGCTCTATCCATTGTTCCAGGCGTTCCCCGGAACTGATCGATACCGGAACCTCCCGGGGCGCATAGCCGAAATAGCGAACCGATATGGTTTGGGTACCGGCCGGAACCCGGCTTAAAACATAGCGCCCATCCTTATCCGTCTTGACCGTCTGACCGGTTGCGCCAATATCCAGCCTGGCACCTGGAAGAGGCTCCCCTGTCTGCTCATCGGTTACTTTCCCGCTGACGGTTCCCATTTGGGCAGAGACCTCACATGCAATACCTGCCATTACCAGGGTCACTGCCACTGCCACCACTGCAATAATGCCTCTACGGGCAATACTTTCAAAATAACACTCTCTCATCTCGGTGAATACAGGATACGAAGCAATTGGGATATGGCTATTTATAAACTTCATGAACTTTGATTATTTATGATTTCCATGGTATAGATTTAATCAACCTGACCAAGACTCACTCATTAATATAATAGAATACCTTTAAGGATAAGTTAATAGCATATTTCTAATTAAGAGTAAGTATAAAGTACCCGAAAACTTGCCTAACAGCGAAAATAAAAAAAACACAGAGAAAGAGCTACCGCCCACCCGACATACGGTGGTAAAAACAATAACCGGATTCCTGTTAAGAAGCGATATTCCATCACAGTGCCCCCCCATGTGTAAACCTCAGTTTATCTTGAAGGACGGAAGTACATCGGAGGAACATCGATATCGAGATCCTGCTCCACAGCATGCAGTCGCACAAGCGAGTAAACGAGCAGACTGACGCGCAGGTTGGCATCGTAATACCACCGGTTCGTGGCACCCAGGAAAAATCCGTTATAGTATAACCGCTCAATGGCCCAGCGTGCATAGCGTTCGGCAACGGGCAGCCACTGCTCTCCTCCGTCCAGTTCGTGCATGTCCAGCATCAAATTTATCGTCATACCCATTACGCCCGCACGCACATGGTCATAATTCTCCCAGGGAATCCGGTAGACATCGGCATAGGCCTGTGCGATGTTGCGGGCTTCTTGCAGTGCAGCTTCATCGCCAACCAACCGATACCATTTTACAAGGTTCAGTGCCCCTTCTCCACGGTATGTGGCAGCTTCTCGCAGCGGTGGGCCGTCATAATCGGGCAGCAACCCCTCCCAGGGGCTGGAAGGATGGCGGCGTTGTCCAAATCCGATGGAAGGTGGTTCGGAGGAAACATCCGTGACCATCAATCCACCTTCCAGCCTCTGGTATAGTGCCTCGGAACGCTCGCCGGTAGCGGTTCCTTCCAGATAAGGACGGGCCCGATCCAAAGAATGTGCGACCTGACGGCTCTGACCTGCACTGGGGTTTTCATCTGAACCACGGGGACTCCCGGTCTTGATACTTATGCCGGGCAGCAGATCATATTCAGGAATCATTATCTCTTCAAAATGATCAAGCATCCTTTCGATCCAGTCTATATAACGCTCCTCGCCGGTTTTTGCATAGACAAAGGCCCACAGCCGGATGAAATAGCCGCCCTGTCGCGGAAAATCCAGCGCCGACATCCCCTCTTCCCTGGGGACAGGCAGTGGCTCATCGATACGGGCATGGCGATTGTAGGTAAAGTCGTCCAGATTGACAATGTGGTTGATCACTCCGTCGGCCTGTCCGATAACTGCCTGCGGGTTCATATCCCATGCAAGATGCCAAAATTCTTCATCGGGATCATCGCTGTATTCGTGAATGAATTGATTTCTGGACGCCATGGACCCCAGCTCCTCCTTGAAATAATCCCAATAGGCATGTTCACCCCAAGGCCACAACCCTGTGGGGGTTTTCGTAGCGTGTTCAAGGAAAAAATGTATATATTCATGCTTGGCAGTCAGATACCGTTTATCCCCTGTAATCCTGGTTGCCTGTTCCATCGCCTCAAGAAGAGCAATATCCATCTGAAGATCACCACCCATGTGGGCACGATCCCATTGCCTCTGAGTTGGAACTGCCGGGATTTTTTTCCCCGGATGATTCCCGGTGCGCACATCCAGAATGCTCACAAACATCGGGCTGTGCACTTCTCCGTAGCGATCGGTGCCTTTGTCCATCATGGATTCGATAAATGACAGGGCGTAGCCCAGAAAGCCTTTTTCGGAATCGAATGTCTCAAGTACATTCGTTTGATTTGTTTTGCCGTATGTTTGCATCGCTTGTGCAGAAGCATCATATGCGACACCTGCCAATATCAGGGTCAGTTTTATTAAACCCATAATCCCTTTTTGCAACAATGCTTCAGAGTAATATTCCAGCCCATCAGATAAACTCTGATCTGAACCCGTTGAACAGTCTTTTCTTTTAATGTTCATGATCTGTTGTCGATTATTAACTTCTTTGAGAAAACAACTATCCTGTTCTGCATTTTTACAGCTACGGGTTTAATTCAACAGACAGTATTCTAAGAGTGGATATACCCCGAGACTCCGTAAAAAGCTACTGCCAAATATAAAAGAAATCATTAGTTATATTTGTTCACAAAACCGGGAATAAAAGCCTGTGTATCCCCTTTGTACACAGGCTTTTTCAGGTTATCAGATTTAATTCTATGGATTTTCTAATGTCGTCACCTTTATAGTCTCCTTTGATAATTTGTCTCTCCGACTTATAGTAGTCGAAGAGATCTCTAATCATCAATAACCAAACAGGAACGATCACAGTAAATCCACATTAAATACTATTTTACAAGCATCATTTGCTGCGTCATTACTCTATCACCTGCTTCCAGGCGATATATATAAGAGCCACTTGCAAGCCCGCTTGCATCAAAGTTAACTTCGTACTGACCGGCAGCCTGTTGGTCATTAATCAGAGTTGCCACACGCTGGCCAATAACGTTATAGACTTGTAATCGTACTATATTTACATCTGCCGGGATTTCATAGGAGATGGTGGTAGTCGGATTGAACGGATTCGGATAGTTTTGATGCAACCGAAATGAGTAAACCTGCTCCGGTGGACCTACAGAAACCGCTTCACACGGTATTCCTGATGTCGCAATTTCCCAATGAAGCGGTGGGTATTTAAATTCAGCAGCATCTTCCATACCCTGAATCCATTCCGTGTATGCTGGATCATCAGGTTCACACAGGTTTGTACCTTCAAATCCGATTATCCGCATAAAAATCGCCTCGGTAAATGCCAATGGAAACTCACCGGTCAACCCCTCATTACCCGACAATATCAGAGATTCAATCGCTGTTCGATCTGATCCAATTCTACCGATATCTGCAATTTCAATCGGAAGCTCACCTGTCAATTGATTGTTTGCAAGATTCAGTGAATCAAGTATAAAAAAGTTTCCGTACGAAGCCGGAATTCCTCCGGTAAGATTATTGTCATCCAGAGCAAGTTTTTCCATTACACTTCCGAATCTATCGACCAGCCATTCCGGTAGTGATCCTTCCATACCATATCCTCCCAGCGTGAGTGTTCGCAAGTCGGTATAATTCTGAAGAAATTCCGGAATCTCGGGAATGGTAAATCCGCTATGGGAAAGACTCAGTCCTCGTAAATTTAAGTCTGCCAACCAATCAATATCACCGCTTAGTTCCGGATTATTTTCCAGATTTAAAGTAATCAAATTTTCAAGATTTGAAAAATTATCAGGCAAGGTTCCTGAAATACCTGTATTGGAAAGTGTTAATGTACGCATACCGGTCCAGAATTCTCCGATCCAGTCCGGTATCTGGCCAATCTCCATAAGAGGATTGTTTACAAGTTCAAATCTGTCCATTCCTGATATTGTTTGAAAAATTTCAGGAATACCCCCTGTAACTCTTGACCCTTGCACCCGGAAATCTACAAGGCTCGGAATGTTGGCAATTTCATCAGGTATTTCACCGGTAAAATCAACATTTATAAAAGCTAATTGTGTCAGACCAGGTATATCCTGGAAAAACGTAGGTATCTCACCTGTCCATGTACCACCATACATGATAAAGCGGTTTAAATTGACCATATTGCCTATTTCCGCAGGAATCTCACCGCCTATTTCATCAAATTTACCCCCAACAATAAGCCTGTCCAGATTCATGTTCCCCAGCCATGTCGGCAGCGTCCCGGTTCTGTTTGTAAACGAGACATCGAGACGTCCCATTTCGGTCCAGTTTTGGATATAATCCGGAATTGGACCAGGATCAAAGTTGGTGTTTTGGAACAACATATAATCAAAGTTTTCCATTGCCGACCAATCAGGAAATGGTCCGGTAAACCCATTATCATGTATTCTGATTCTACGAAACGTCTCATCCCTGTTTACAAAAGACTGGGGAATATGACCGGTGTGATTGTTATTGGCGATAAACAAATCCCGAA
>SLQC01000193.1 GCA_007131625.1 Balneolales bacterium
AAAGATTCCCTGAATGTGTCAGATTCGCCGGAAAGAATTCTGGTTCCGCTGTCCAATCCTGACACTTCCGAAGCACTTATGGACATTGCCATCATGATTCGTGGAAAGAATAGCACCGAGCCGATATTCCCGCTCACGGTAGCTATGGAGTCTCAAAATGTGGAAGTGGCGGTAGCCTCGGGAGAAAAGCTGTTAAGTCATGCGGTTGTACATGCCGCGGCTGCTGATGTTCCTGTTATACCGGTAACCCGTGTGGATCTGAATATCGCTTCCGGTATTGTTCGTGCGACCCGGGAGTTGCGAATATCAGACATTGTGATTGGCTGGAATGGGGTTATCACAACACGTCAGCGAATATTCGGGTCGATACTGGACCAGTTGATGGAACAGTCTGATGAAACCATTCTGGTCTCCAAGATCGACCAACCAATCAATACGACTGAGCGGGTTATCCTTGCAATTCCCCCGATGGCTCAGTACGATCCCGGGTTCGGAAACAGTTTTCAGACTATTAAAAAGTTGATCAACCAGCTGGGAGCCAAACCGCTTGTATTGGCAACCGAGAGTAATCTGACCATTCTGAAGCCTTTTATCGAGAATCAGGATCCTGAGTTGACGGCGAAATATGAGATCGTAGATAACTGGAATAAATTGACTGGTACGATCCGGAAATTATATAACAAGCAGGACTTGGTCATTCTATTCAGCTCCCGGCGTGGATCGATGGTCTGGCAACCCAGTTTTGAACGTTTGCCGGGACAGGTCATTAAAAAGGTGAATCCGGACAATTTCATCATAGTCTATCCGGCTGAAGTCTCCGAGCATCACAAACCGACCGCCGTATTGCGATTCGATGAGTCGCAACTGCTGCCCGATATCTCCGCAAAAGAAATTTATTTCGCTTCTGATGATGAGTCGAGTCACAGCACAGCGATTGAACAGATGGTTCAGGCTCATTTCCCCGACCGTGCCGATGTCTCCACCGAAATCATGCAGAAGCTTAAAGTGGTTGATCCCGACAATTTGCCGGGCGATCTGCCGGGAGTCATGTTGACACATTTGAGCAGCCATTATGTAGATGAACCGGTGTTGCTTCTGGCGATCAACGAAACGGGTTTCCATATGAAAAAATACGGTGAACCCGTAAAAGTGATATTCATTCTGCTTAGCCCGACTCATATGAGTATGCAGCGAAATCTGCTAATACTTAACCGGATTGGACGAATGCTCGCTGGAATGGATATGAAAAACCGGCTGTCGAAAGCCAGGAATATCGATGATATCAAGAAGATTCTCTCGGCCAAGCTGACCATTATCCCGTCCAATAACGATGGAATAGATCCAATAACGAAGGAAGAGGGAAGTCTGGCTTCGACAAAAATAAAGCAAAAAGGCAACTGAATGAACTTTCATGAGTTGAATGATCTTGCTTGACGAATCGTTTGGTGAGGACGAATCGGGCTGAAACCCCTTCTGATTACTCCTTTGACGGATATATTGATTTTTTAGCAGCAAGCAGAGTGTTTTTCATCAGCATCGCTACGGTCATCGGTCCGACACCACCAGGTACCGGTGTGATCAGGCTGGCTTTTTCACTGACACTGTCAAAGTCGCAGTCACCCACCAGGCGATACCCTTTTTTACTGGTGACGTCTGTCAGCCGGTTGATACCGACATCGATGACAACCACACCCTCCTTGACCATCTGGCCTGTAATCAGTTTGGGCGATCCCACTGCAACGATCAGTATATCCGCCTGAATGGTATGTTGGGTAAGGTCACGGGTGTATTTGTGGCAAAGGGTTGTTGTGGCTTTACCGGAGTTATTTTCACGGGAGAGCATGATAGCCATGGGAGATCCGACGATATTGCTGGCACCGACCACAACCGCATTTCTACCTTTGGTCATTACGCTGTAGTAGCGAAACAGCTCCAAAATACCGGCGGGTGTACAAGAACGAAAAGTGGGTTGCCCGACCGCCAGCCGGCCGACATTCATCGGGTGGAAGCCGTCTACATCCTTGCGGTGATCGATCGTTTCAATGACCTGCGAAGGATGCAGATGACCGGGCAGCGGCAGTTGCAGGAGGATCCCGTCAATGCCATCATCCCGGTTGAACTTTCTGATCTCCTCTTTTAGTTCGCGCACCGAAATGGTGTCTGGAAAAGATACAGTATCCGATTCGATACCCACTTCCCGACAGGCTTTGGTTTTGGCCCCAACATACGTGCGCGATGCAGGATCATCGCCGATTAGAATCGCCTGCAGCTTAGGTGGCCGGTTTCCTCTTCCCACCCACTCCTGTACGTCTTCATGTATCTGCTGAAGGATGATTCCAGCCACTTTCTTACCGTCAATAATATTCCTGGCCATTTAAAAAAAGAGAATAATGTTAAATCCGGACGAAGTGTTCTTCCTCAGACCGGAACAGCTCAATGATTTTATCTGTATCGTTACATGCAAGTAGTTTTTCCCGGAATGCGGAGCTGTTGAGCAGACGGGAGATACGGCTTAACATTTTTATATGCACACTGTTCTGTGATTTAGGCCCGACAAGCAGAAATAGTATATTCACCGGTTCCCCGTCGATTGCATCATACTCTACCGGCGTTATGAGCTTACCGAATGCCGCATAGGTCTCGGTGAGTTGGCTGGATTTCCCGTGGGGAATAGCGAGTCCTTTACCGACTCCGGTAGACATGATGTTTTCCCGATCCATGACCGCTTGTCTGACCGAGGTGATCGTTGGTTCATCAAGCTTTGATGAAAGCGCATCGATCAGTTCGTTGATGGCGCCTGACTTATTGCAGGCCGAGAGGCCCGGCAACACAGTGTTACTATCTAAAAGATCGCTGATTTTCATGAATGTGCACTAATTACAATAAACCGGAATTCTTACCAAATATACTGATCGTTGGACTTTACTCACAAACGGAATTAACAATGAAAATGCCGGTACATTCCATCGGTTACGGCAGTAACATCTCTTCTGCCGGGACGAGTAAATATATGATTTTTACAACGTTTTTTCCGCAAATTTACTGGCATAATTATGTTCCCTTTTATACTTTCTTTTTTCGTATAATTGCGAATCCCGATCACTCAGCCTTGTCATGCCATTTCCGGAACAAACTTATGCCGTATTCCTGAAAGATTTTCGTCTCGAATGGCGTTCTGGTTTTGGTATAAGCACAGTGCTGGCTTTTATCGTTTCATCCCTGCTTATCGTACTTTTTTCACTTCGGGCCGATCAGTTGCCGGTGAATGTACAGAGCGGGTTGATCTGGATACTGATCCTCTTTGCTTCCCTTACCACATTGTCACGGGTATTTGTTTCGGAAAGTGAGCGGGGAACACTTGATCTGTTGCGTTTGAACGCGCCTGCAACATCGGTATTGCTGGGCAAGTTGTGCTATAATTTTTTATTTACACTGCTTATATCAAGTGTGACAGTCCTTCTGTTTCTGGTGATGGTGAGCCTGACCGTTGAACAACCCTTCCTGCTTCTTGGCATCATTATACTGGGCTCGTCCGGACTGGCCGGGGCCACCACCATGCTTGGTGCACTTGTCTCCCAGGCTACCCGAAAGGGAGCGGTCTTTCCGGTTTTAGCCTTACCTCTGCTGATACCGCTTATGTTGGTTTTGGTGCGTATAACCCAATCGGCTTTCACAACGGTTGCAGACGAGACGATTTTAAACGATCTTGCAGCATTGATCGGGTTTTCAGGGGTTACCATTTCGGCTTCGATACTTTTGTTTGACAATTTGTGGGAAGATTAGCGCATGACGGATTCATATTCGGAACAAAAAATGATCGGTGACAAGCGTTTGATCGGTCAACACTCGTTGCGTCAGCAGTTGTGGCGTATTGCGTCTGAAGACCGTATCAGCCACGCTTATTTATTCACCGGGCAACCGGGTACCGGCAAGAAAGCTCTTTCACTTGCCTTTGCTGAAGCGATTAACGGTGTAGAACATCTGGGACAGCTCGGGCCATTGCGCAAATCCAATCGCCGGTCGTGGTATTATCATCCAGATATTCATGTGTTTTTACCAATGCCCAGAACTGTCAGCAAGAACGAACTGACCGCGCGGGTGGAACTCCTGGCCGCCGATCCCTATGAAGTTGTTGATTTCTCAATGAGACCCACAATTACCGGAGATTCCGATGCCAAAAACCGGAGTTCATTTTACTCGGTTTCGTATTTTCATTCGGAAATAAAACGAGCGGCTCATTTTAAATCCAGTGAGGGGAGGCGGAACATTATCATCATCGCCAATATCGAGAAGATGCAAGACAAAGTGGTCAATGCATTTCTCAAGCTTCTGGAGGAACCAGGGGAAGACGTGATGTTCCTGCTTACCACCGACAATATTAACGTACTTCTGCCGACGGTTATATCGCGATGCCAGATACTACCCTGCCGGCCTTTGGAGCCCGATCAGATTTATAACGGATTGCGGAATTTCGACAACGTACCGGACGACGAAGCACGCTTTTTATCGCGCATTGCCGGTGGCAACTACAGTTTCACTCGGTTCTATGACCTTGAAACGCTGCAGGAAAATCGTGAGGACATCGTCCGTTTTTTGAGGTTATCCTATACTGTTGACGTCGGAGGTATTTTGGAGATCGGACAAAAATGGCATATGGAATGCAATAAGGAGGGCCATCTTGCCATCATCAACATGATAGAAACCTTTTTGCGGGATATTGCCCTGTATTCTGCCGGAGTTGATGCGTCGCTAATCACCAACAATGACAAAATAGATGTGATCGCCAATTTCTGTACTCATCTCAAAGACGCCCGAATTGATGATATGATTGAAACATTAGAAGAAGTCCGGACGTTGTTAACACAGAATATTCAGCCCCGGTTGTTGTATACCGTGCTCGCCAACCGTTTTGCCGCCTGGATGCGTGGTGCTGAATCACCGGTTCCGAAGAATGAATCCTGGAAGCACATGCCTGCTTTTATCGAGCCTTAATCTGGTGATCATACAATTTTGCTACTGACGGAAGAATATTCACAGCGGTGCATCCGAAAATCAAACGAATGTCAAAAAGTAAATCTACGGTCGCATTTGAGAAAATGCACGGATCCGGCAACGATTTCATCGTAATGGATGCGCGAGGTTCCCATTTCCCGATGCCAGAAATTGTTGAACGTACTCCCCTGCTCTGTCATAGGAGAACAGGAATAGGTGCCGACGGAATCCTTTTTCTGGAAGATTCTGATTCCTGTGATTACACCATGCACTATTTGAATGCGGACGGTTCTGAGGCGGGTATGTGCGGTAACGGTGCCCGCTGTCTGGCTCTGTTTGCTGTTCAGCTGGGATTTCCCGAACAACTCACCTTTCAGGTTCACGACAAAAAGTATCGTGCAGAAGTTCACCCCGATTACATCTCGGTTCATTTTCCTGTCTATCCGGAACCCTTGGAGCGAAAGATTAACGGGATCGACTGGTGCGACTTGAATACCGGCACTGAACATGTTGTTTCCATTGAAGAATACCATGCTGCAACTTCGGATGACATGTTTCGCAAAACCGGACGGGCTATCCGCAACCGGGCAGACCTTTTTCCATCTGGAACAAATGTCAATTTTGCTCATCTCATTCATGAAAATCGTCTGAAACTCGTTACATACGAACGTGGTGTGGAGGATCTCACTCTCGCATGTGGAACCGGCGCCATTGCTACGGCTATTGCCTGGGAGTACCGCAAGAACCGGAAGCTGAGCACCGTGACCCCTGTTCAAAGTGAACATCACATACAGGTTGATTGCCCGGGCGGCCCTCTGGAAGTCACATTTGACGTACACCGTCATCATAATAATCAGCGCTATCAAAATATCACATTGCATGGACCCGCCGTATCGGTTTTTAAGGGTACTTTCCCATTATAAGCACTTTTTTAATCCGTTTTTACTATCTGGTGTCGGTATGCTGTCGCTGTTTCTAATCGCATCCTGCACCGGCGAGCAACTTCAGCAAGGCCGTGACACCGAAACAGCGGATCCTGGCCTCGAAAACAATCCTGTTGTAGCAGGTCAGGATTTACCGCCTGATAATATTAAAAGCATTCAGGTGTACCGCGGCAACCGCAAGGAGTCGATTCCTGCCATTGAACTCGGCAGTGACGATTTTATCACTTTGCGGTTTGATGAGATTGAGGAATCCAGCAGGATGTTCCGGATCCGAATCCGACATCGAAATGCTGACTGGTCTCCCAGCAATTTGATGCAAGACCATTACCTGGTCGGTTATCGCGAGGATTTTATATCGGGCGGTGAGCCGAGCGGCGTGCAGGATCCATCCTATACACATTACCGGTACCGGTTTCCAAATGAAAGCATGCGGGTCCGTATAAGCGGAAACTACCTTATCGAGGTGTTGGAGTATGAATCGTCGCGAAAACTTTTCTCTCTGCCATTCTTCGTATATGATAACCAGGGGCAGCTTGCTTTTAACCTGGAAGAAATATACGGAATGGACTCCCGCTATTTGTTGCATCATCAGCCATTTGTGAGGTATCAGTACCCATCCGATATAATCTCACCGACCACAGATTTGCGAGTCTTTTTTGTCAAGAACCGCTTTTGGGGACGTGCCCGGGAGGCCGATATGGAAGATATGTCGGAATCGGGTGTCTACCGGTCCTATTTATCCCGGCCGCAGGCATTTGTCGGTATTTACGAATTCCGTCCGCTGGATATGCGACGATACGACACGCCCCGTCGGGAGGTAGTGGAAGTGTGGACTGAAACCGTTCCGCCGAAGGTACATCTCTTCCGGGATGTGGTCAACCTTGATGTCAACCCGCGAAGGCGTACGCCTGCCATACACGGATCCCCGAGGGACGATCACCGGGCAAGATATATTAATGTTCGCTTTGAACTGGAGCTGCCTGATCGTGAGGCGACCGAACTGCCTGTTTATGTTTATGGCCCGTTTAACAATTGGACGATCGATGAGCGCCATCGCATGAAGTACAACTCATCCACCGATTCGTATGTCGGGTGGGCCCTTATAAAGGAAGGCGAATATGACTATAAATATGCTGTTGTTGTCGATAGCCGAATCGATGACTTACGTCTCGACGCGTCTTTTGCATCGAGCAGCCAGGAGTATATCTCATTTGTCTACTTTCGCGACCCACGTTGGCAGTCTGACAGATTGCTCCAGATCCGCAGCGACCGCACACATTGACCAGGAGCCACTGTACGGTCGCAGAATCAAAACTTCAAGAGAGACACCATTGCTGGGAGTAAAAAAACTCCTGAGCTTGAGCTACAGAGCTAAAACCGTTGCACAGCAATTCCGTAGACATGGCAGAAAGCAGAAAGCTTCCATCAGAAGTCCAGTCCAATGCTGAAATAATGCACTCTTCGGCCGAATCCCTCACCATTTTCAAGGTCGTACGGCCAGCCTATATCATACCGGAACGGAAGACCCAGCAGTACGGTACGCAATCCGAATCCTGCTCCGGCCAGAGCACCGTCGAGAGTGTGTTTCCCGAGGCCGTCACCCTGCCATGCAGCACCGACATCAATAAAAGCGGCACCCTGAATGTTATAAAGTGGAAGAATCGGGATAGGGCCGGGAAGCATCGCAGCGATCAAAGGAAAGCGGAACTCTGCATTAAACAGTCCGAAGCGGTTTCCAATGGCAGAATTAAAAAAGTGGCCCCTCATTGGCAGTGCCGGCAGTGTGAAGAAGATATCTTCAAGTCGCTCGGATTGCAGGCCACCCTCTTCCCAACGGAAGTTGATCCAGTTCTGCATACCGCCCATAAAGAAATTCTGCGCATCGGGTCCGAACGAAGCAGCACCGGAACCGCGAAATGCAAAGCCATAACCCATTCCGAGATGAAAATAACGGCGGATATCACCCAGCAATGAGGCAAAACCGATCATTTCGGATGTTAGCGGCGGACTACCCGTCAGGCTGACCGCATACCGGGTACCAGAAATAGGTGCCAGGAACCCGGGTCGTGTCAGGTCACGGGTGTATGTCAGTTCCGGATAGAGAAACTGTGCGTGCTCGGTGTCAGACACTCCGGCATACACCCTGCTGAAATCACGCGATATATTGATAAAACTTACGCCGTAATCGATTCGGGTAAATTTATTTAACGGATACTGCATCCGGATACCTCCACCATAGTATCTGAAGCGCACCTGTTCGATATCCATATTCGGTGCCAGCATCCGGAAATTGCGGGATGTATGAAAATACCTGAACAAATAGTTGGTGCGGTTGGCATAATATCCATAACCCAGCTCATAGTCACTGTTTCTCAGATCGAACTGCAGATTGGTAATCAGGTGGAGCCGATGATCACCAAGAAGATCGGAAAACGTAAAAGCTGCCATGGCATAGGTGCCGTAAAAGGTCGATACACCACCTTGCCCATAGGTTATATCCGGCGTAAAATCGAGCCGGTACGGTCTGGGAATAAACCGTCCGTCTTCTGTCCGTGTGGGACGATCCCTTTCGACCTCTTCGACATGTGACGTAGTAAGTAAATCGTCCAGGTCGTCGCCGAATACATAATTGCGGAAGTCGATGACATCCTCATCCTCCTCGGTAGCCAGGGCGCCGTTTTCTGCTTCCAATTCCTCTTCCTGCCGGCGGCGTTCTTCCTCTTCCTGCATCAACTGTTCCATGATGGAGGAGGTCTGAAAAGCCAGCTCTGTGGCCTGAAGCTGCCGCATATCTTCCTCAAACATTCGATAAGCAAGGCCTATAGCCGGCACGCGCACCTCAGCAGGCTCACGAAGACGTCTTTCAGCCCAATAATTCGGCGCCAGTGGTTCAGCCTTTCGTCGCTCGAACGGATCGTTCACAGTAAAAATATGGACAAACCCGCGATTGTAAGAGTTTATGGCCAGAAGTCGACCGTCCGCACTCACAGACATCTGCATGACACCGGTGATCAGGTCGGTAAGTGGATAACTGGTCCGGGTATCCAGATCCATTTCATAGACATTTGGGATGCCGTTCTGGTCGGATATGTAAAGCAGACGACCGTCCCTTGTCATAATCGGACGATATTCGTTCCAGTTTGGCGTACTGGTCAATCTTGTAGCCCGGTTCGATCCGAGCCGGAGCATGTAGATATCACTCTGATTGATATTGGGGTTCAGCAGAATGTTGGCATTGGTCCGAAACGAACTCACATGGGTGTGCGACCCGCGGTCGGAGGTGAATAAAATCGACTCAGAGTCATTCGACCAGGACGGATCCCAATCGCTGAATACATCATTGGTGGCGCTGATGAAATCACCGGACTCCAGTTCATAAATATAAATATTGGTATAGGGACCGCTGTTTCCCTGGAAAGCAATCTTCTCTCCGTCCGGCGACCATGCCACCGAACCAATAGCATCCAGCTCAGGAAAAACAATTTTGCGCACATCACCGGTCCGGTACTCGACGATGGCAAGGTCGACCGATCCGCCTGATCGTGTGGACAAGGCGAGCTGCCGCCCGTCCGGCGACCATGTGAGATTCGGCCGCAGAATGTTGAGCTCTTCAAAATCGACGTTATCCTCTCCCCTGACCAGCGTTTTTATTCTGCTGCCGTCCGAAGCATTCAAAACGACCACATCAAAAAAGCCGCGGGCATTGGAGATCATCGCAACACGATCACCATCAGGTGATACAGCAGGACTGGTATTATAAGCCCGTCGAAAAGAGTCTGTGGTCAGAAGATTTCCAATGTCACGAAGATCTTCCCTTACTGCTATTTCCGGATAATAAATTTTTCGAAGCCAGTCTTGAAACCGGTCATTCAACTCACTCATGTTGAGTCCTGTCGACTGCCGCAGCCCCCCTTCAATACTCCGTGTCTGACGAACATGCTGAAGTATTTCACCGATCTTTTCGCGGCCGTACTCCTCGACGATAAAATTCCAGAACGCCTGACCACCGCGATAAGCCATATACCCCCTCATCTGAGATATTGGTGGGATGTAGTTGTTCATCACTCCTTCCCGCATAAACATGTCGGTATCTGAATCCCATCCCAGAGAAACATACTCGGCAAGGCCTTCCTCAAACCAAAGAGGAATGACCAACTGAATATTATTCTGAATGATAGTCTGGATGGTGCCTCCGTAAAACTTATCATTAAAGACAGCGTGGACCAATTCATGGTGCAGAACCTGGCGGAAGTCACCGTAATTGCCCATAAAAGGAATAGTTATCCGGTTTTTGAATTTATCGGTGACACCGCCGATACCCTGGGCGTCGACAGGCAGTGGCACAACATTGGTCTGGCTGAAGTCGGTATGTGAATCGTAGATAATGACAGAAATCCGATCATTCAGCTCATGTCGGAAATCGTTGCGCAACTGGGAATAAGCTGCTTCCAGGCTGTTGGCGGTAAATTCGGCGAGATAGTAGTTATCCGAATCGTAGTAGAAAACGTCGAAATGTTCCGATTGGATAAATCGCCAATCGAACTGGGAGTACTGAACCCTGTTCTTCCCGAAACCAAAATACTGAGCGTGAGCATCAGAAATAAATAGCAACCCGGCCAGACAAATCATCAGGGCCACAAAGAGCCTGTCAGGCCGAATCCTCTGATCGAACGGCAGATTATGATCGGGCTGCATAATTTGATCGGGCTGCACAATTTGATCAGTCCGGATACGATCCGGGAAATTAGGTTTAAGCGTAAAAAAACTTTTTGAAAACATCATGAGCCGGTATAGTTAAAGTCAGCAGATTATAAACCTGATTGAAGCATTAGTAAATTTATTTAAAAGTATTTACCTGAGGTCGAAACAAGCTATCTGTCCGAAAAAAAACTATTTTTCCGGCAGAAAATCGATCTGGCGCTTTTCGATATCCGTACGGACAACTTTCACCTTTATATCATCACCGAGGCGGTAGATCTTGCCGCGGTTTCGTCCCCGAAGTTGATGCCTTGTCTGCTCATATACGTAAAAGTCGTCGTCCAGTTCACGAATGGCGATCATTCCTTCGCAGTAACTTTCATTCAATAAAATAAAGATACCTTTATCCATTACACCGCTTATAACGCCGAAAAACGTTTCACCAATATGTGCTGACATAAATTCAACCTGTTTCAGCTTGGTTGAGTCACGTTCGGCTATTACGGCATCTTTTTCTTTCTCGCTACAATGATCGCCGAGTTTGATAAGTTCCTTAAAGTCATATCCGGGAAGCCCTGCAGCATACTGTTTCAAAAGACGGTGCACGATCAGATCGGGATAACGCCTGATCGGACTTGTAAAGTGTGTATACTCCTTAAATCCGAGTCCATAATGACCGATGTTTTTGGGACTGTAAACAGCTTTGGCCATCGACCGGAGAATCAGTTCATTAATGGCGTATTTCAGCTTGGTCTTGTTGGCATCCAGAATAAGCCTGTTGATTTTGGTTGCCGAAATTTTTCCATCACCGATATCGAACTCGATGCCAAGCGGGCGAACATTGTCGGCGATATTTTTCAGTTTTTCGGGATCGGGACGATCGTGGATCCGATAGATAAACGGGTAGTTGTTTTTGCCGTATTTATCGTTTTCTTCTTGATCAGTCTGTTTCTTTTTCATTTTCCGCAACCGGGAGATATGACCGGCCACCGTCCTGTTGGCCATCAGCATACACTCCTCGACAAGCCGATGCGCTGCCAGTCGCTCCTTAACAAAGACTCCCAGGGGTTTACCCGATTCGTCCAACCGAAATTGGGGTTCGGGTGTATCCAGGTCGATAGACCCTTCCCGGAAACGTTTTTTCGTAAGCATGGATGAGAGTTCGGCGAGTGTGCGAATAGACCCGCCATGGGGATTCTTTTTACCGTCGATCACTTCCTGGACTTCTTCGTAGGTAAACCGGCGATTGGAGTTGATCACGGTCTCTTCTATGATATAGTCTATCACATTGCCGTCAGGTGTTATCACCATGAAGCAACTGTGGCAAAGTTTATCTTCCTCCGGACGAAGGCTGCAGACGCCGTTGCTGAGGCATTCCGGGAGCATCGGGATAACCCGGTCGACCAGGTAGACACTTGTTGCCCGGTCGACGGCTTCGTCGTCAAGGACATTGCCTTGCTGTACATAATAGCTGACATCGGCGATATGGACTCCCAGGTGGTAATTGCCCGATGGCCGTTTTTCGATGCTCAGGGCATCGTCAAAATCCTTGGCGTCGTACGGATCAATGGTGAAGACCTCCATCTTACGGATGTCGTTCCGGCGTTTGTACTCACTTTTCGGGATTTCGGTGGCCACTTTCCGGGCGAATGACTCGACCGTATCCGGAAAGGTCGCCTGCAATTCGTTCTCAGCCAGAATCGATAACATCGACGCGTTGTTGGTTCCCTTCTTACCCAGAACTTCCAGGACTTCCGCTTCGGGAAGCGATCTGGGATGAAGCCAGTCGACCAGCCGGAAGGTGACCTTTTCGTTTGGCTTCGCATTGTGAATATTATCGGGGTGGACAAAAAACTCGACATTGGCTGATTTTTCATCGGGATAGATCAAATAAGTCTGCTTCCCCTCTTTTTGAAGAGTTCCGACAAAAAACTTTTTACCTCGCTGAAGGACATCAGTGATTTTTCCTTCTGTTCGATCGCTTTTAGGCCGGTTGATAAGAGATACCCTGACACGGTCTTTGTCAAGTGCGGTATACGTGAATTTGGCGGGTATTCGAATGTCCTGATCCATCCCTTCCACTTTCACATAACCGGTTCCACGACGGGTTATCGAATAGATTCCTTCTACAACTTTGCCGCCGGAACCGGCAGTGTCAAGTTTCACTTCTCCGTCCCGGATTATCAGCTTCCTCTTCTTGATCAGTTTTTCGAGAGCCCGCTCAAACCGTTTTACACCGTTTTTTTTCGGTAGTTTGAATGCGCCCATCAATGTATCCACAGCAACCCAGGTGTCAGGGTGCCGATCAAGGAGCTCAAGGACCAGGTCTTCGAGATGTATTTTCTTTTTCTTCATAAAATTTGTTAACAATGGCTGTATTTCATGCGGAGATTCATTCTCCAGCCGTCTCTACTACTTTACCATGTTCTTCCTCACGCGCCTCCCGGCTTTGCGCTTCCAGTTCCAGGGCTTCTCTATCATCGTCATTATCGTCATCATTCCGATTCCACAGACCGAAAACGGTTGTAACATTCCGCCAGACCGTCTGACCGAATTCCCGCCATGTGTTAAACCGGAATTGAGCTTCTAGCCCGACCCCGTTGACATTTTCCACTTCAGCCTGAGTACCCAAAATAGACATAAGCATGGGATCTTTCCTATGAAAAACCTCCACAGACAGGTTGGGGTTAATGCGGTAGGTAGCCCCGATATCTCCGATATTGGTTTCCTCGCCACCGACTTCCCCTTCCCTGCGGAGCACCAGCCGGTCATCAAACAGGCGCAGTGCGATACCCAGGTCCGCCTGATCGAAACCGAAAAGGTTGAGATCGACATCCAGGTTCATCAGGTTGTCACTGAGTAATGCATTGATCTGCGTGGAAAGGAGTTGGCTAATCCCCACCTGCCCGGCCCGCGCCTGCAGCGTACTTCCAAGCTCCTGCGCCTGGGTATCGCCCACCAGTCCGCCCGAAATAAAACCACCGGTAAAAAGCAGACTCGTAGCCTGTATCAGTTTCTGTTCTTCGCTGTTAAGAATGTTCAGGACTGCCGCATTTTGTGTGGCATCAATGGCGTTGGGAAATTCGAAATAAAAGTCGTTTTCAATGTTGTCGATGGGACCAGTGATCTCCAGCATGAGTTCAACAGGGACACGATTGACCTGATCGCCGGCAACTCCCAGCAGCGGTGCAATATTGGGTCGGGCTCTGTAGACAGCTGTTATATCGAGCAGAGCGTTGGCGGGGTCACCATCCCACCGGATACTCCCCCCTTCACGCAGGGTAAACCGGCGGGTGAGAATGTCTCCGCCGACAAACAGATAATCCCCGGTACTGATGTCATAGTTCCCGAATATCTGAATGGTTTCGTCTTCCAGTGTGATGCGCACACGGCCACTCCCCCTGGCATTTACAATTTCGCCGGTGACGGGATTTAAAATGAGCTGAACGGTTGAATTGGGAGCTGCCACGAATTGCAGATCAAGCCGGAACACCTCCATGAATGTACGGTCGATCTGTCGAAGTATTTCAGGATCTTCGCTGATTCTCCGGCTTATATCGATTTCATTGAAATCATTCACAAAACGGATGAACCGGCCCTGATCTTCGGCGATCTGGTCTACCAAAGGTATGGATAAACGTGATTGAGAAGTTGTATAGACCGGAGCGACTGTTTGCACGTACGGAGAGATGTTGGAGCCGCTGATATTGATCACCCCGGTTCCGGCAACGCTTCCATAAAACGGCACATCCGGACCGTCCGAGTTGTTCAAAAACTGCAGATTGTTCATACTCAATGTGATATCCAGGAATTTCTCTGCCTGGAAATCATTGAAGTCGTATATGCCGGTAACAACGCCGGTACCGTTTCTGCGGTCACGGACATTAAGCTGGGTGAGTCGAACACCGTCCTTGCGCCCAACCGATAAGTTGCCGTCAAGATTATATACCGTCTCGAAGAAGACCGGAACTACCGTCGCCTCGACAATCTCAAATTCAGAATCGAAATCAAGGTAATCCATATTGCCGGTGAGGTAGCCGCTTCCCGATACATGACCTTCGATTGTTTCAAAGATACTCTCCATTAGATAGGTCAGTACCCAGGCGTCGACCTGCCGGGCGTCGATATCGAAATAGTAAAGCGAGTCGGGACTCTCTTCGAAACCGGGTGTGCGGATCCACCCGTCGGCAGAGATATTCTGCCCGATTCCATTGTTGCGTTCCAGATAATCGGCATAACGTGATGTATCGGTAAATACACTTAAGTATGTGTCAAACCGGTTGAGGGAGTGATTGTATTCACTGGACAGATTCACATCACCGATGGGGCGGCTGTCAAAAGCGAGCCGGTCAATAGAAACAATACCATGTAAAATCGGCATATCAAATAGATTTTTTGTAACAAACTCGCCGTTTAAAAGCCCTTCAAACTGCAACCGCCCGCCAATCAATTGTGAAATTCGGTCGAGGTCGACATTTTGGAATCGGTATTCCACGGAATCTTCTTCGGAGGAGCTGAAAGTCCCGTCGATATAGACCTGGTCGTTGTCGCTAACCAAATTGAGCGCATCTACATGCCATTTACCATCTTTTTCGAACCGGATACCCGGCTGACCAACATTCTGCCAGAGATACCGCTCGTTGCCGAAAACAAAATCATGCATTTCAGCATGAATCATGGAATCGGTCAGTTCTCCCTCCAACTCGGTTACAAATCGAACATTATTGCCAAAATTGTCGATACGGCTGCTACCGTACAATTTTCCGTTGTCCAGCATGACCTGCAGATCAAGTTGTTCGATGTTCCGGTCATGCGATTCAATCCGGTCGAGAAAACCATTCAGCTCCAGTTTTGAAAAACTGCGAAACGGCTGATCGGACCGGAAACCTGCGGTAAGCGTAATGTCCGAATCATCAACAGACACCCCGTTCCAGGACATTTTTTCGTCATGCCATTCGGCATATACTCCCAGAGAATCTCTGTCGGCATCTATCTTTATTACCAGCTGTGCGGATGAAGATATAGTCGGTAGATCGGGCAAATAGCTATTCAGTAAAGCGAAATCCTTCAACTCCAGAAGCACATCAGCTTGCAGCCGATCGTCCCGATCCGGAACGGAAACTGAGGAAGTAAGGTCTTCGGCATTGTAGAATAGCACCTCCTCTTCCACCCTTTGAGTGAAGTAATTTTCCCAGTGTTGATAAAGTGCAAGAATAGAAGGCAGTTGGATCTGCCCTTCCATCATAAAATCGAGCACAGTACTTGTAAATCGAAGCGACCGCTCGTCATTGTCGGGATGATTCAGGTCCAGGTATAACTGATGTGATTTCAACTCACTTCCGTTTACCACCGATGGCAATACATCGACGATGATTCGCCCGTGCCATTCATTCATATTCCGGCCGTTCCAGTTAATATCATAATCCATATTCCAATCGGAATATGGAAGCCGGTCATCTTCGACAATTTGTTCCAGGTTGAGTCCGGACGAACTTCCACTCAGGTAGTAATTCGGAACAGGACTGCTCAGATCCACATGACCGCGACCCGTAAGTTGACGATCACCCTGATGATAGGCAAACTCATGCCTGATGATCCGATCGGTGAATGTAGCATCCATATGGAAATCGGGAATCACAACACGTCCGATCTTTGAATCGAAAATATCGATATTTAATTCCATTTCTCTTTCAGATTCGGCCAATCGCCTGCCGGTCAGCATCATCTTGGTGTTAACCTGAGACTCTGAATACGGAAAACCCTCCATCTCATCAAACTGGAGTTCTGTTCCATTTAGTGCCAACTCCATTGCAAACGGGTGTCTCAGATCAATACCACCTTCAGCTGCAAGGGTGCCGCCAGGAACACCGATTTCCAGCTTCATTATAAGTGAGTCAATTGTTCCGGTAAGCGTTCCTGTGGTGACAATTCCGGAAGTCCAGTTCTGAAACGGCAACTGATTGGTTTGAGGCAGTAACATCTGGAGCTCTTCACGGCTCACACGTATTTCATCGACCAATATATCATATGTCAACAGCGAACTGGCGCCGATTTGTGACAATTTAGCGTCGAACCGGGCCATACTGTTTCCAATTCTGAAAAAAGCGTTGGAAAGGTTGAGCGTTTCTCCCTGGCCGTCACCTTCAAAAGAAGCCTGCAAGCCGGGGAAATCATCCGGGAGACCGGTCACCAGAAGGGCGGCTTCATCTGGATCAAGCAAGGCATCTTCGACAATCGTAAGCCAGGAAGCTTCCCGGAATTGTTGCTGCAGCCCGTCTTCATAGAGATTGATGCCTGCAAATTCGCTGCTCCAGTCGACATATGACTCTCCCAGCCGAAGTTTCATGGCGTTGAGTTCCAGATACTGGCTG
>SLQC01000374.1 GCA_007131625.1 Balneolales bacterium
AATCGACCGGAAATTCAATAAGAAAACAAAAAAGAGACCTCCCCTCCAACTGATTAAAGATTTTTTGGTCAAATGAGATGAAGGAGGGGCGGTGAAATTAAAAATCGCTCAATTTAGGTTTAAATTAGTCATGTTATGGTCTTGACTAATATGTTACATCTATATTCATTAAGATAGAATTAAGACTACTTGCATTGCGTGTAAGGGGATAAAGGGATAATTGAGCCCTAAAAGGCAACCAGGGCAATACTGGTATACAATATTATAGACAGGATTGCAGCTGCGGTCGCCAGCGGTAACTGCGTGTATACATGATCCATCAGATCGCAGCCGGTTGCCAATGAGGACAAAATCGTGGTGTCGGATATGGGTGAACACATGTCACCGTAAACACTTCCCCCTACGACCGCCGAAAAGCACAGCGTGATAAAGAACGGCTCGGGCAATATGGACCATGCCAGAGGCATGGCAACGGGGAATACCACCGCATAAGTACCCCACGATGTTCCGGTCGAGAACGCTATGATGATGCAAAGAATCATGAGCAGTCCGGGCAACAGAGGTATAATGAGCATGTCACCGGCAAGTTCAACGATATAATTGGCCGTGCCGACACTAGCGGCAACCTCTTTCAGGGTCACCGCAAGTGCAAGAATGAGTGCACCAACTGTTACCCCTTTGCAACCGTCAACAAATCCGTTGATTGCTGAATTCACCGGCATGCCTTTGATGATGGCAATCATAAAAGCCGTCAAGACGGCCAGTCCGAAAGCCTCTGCAATGAGCAATATGGGATCTTCCCTCATACCGAGAAAGAAAAAAGAAACTAAATAGGGAATGATTGCTACACCTAGTAGAACGGATATGGGACCGAAGAAATCGATCAGGTTTGTGTTGTATTCTTTCGCAACCCGGGTTTCGGTTAATTCGGCCGAGGTCATGGGCACGGCTTCGTCACGGTCCAGCTTGCCGGTTGTTTTTGACCGTTCAATAGCCTGTCGCATCATTTTGCCGGGTACAAAGGGTAGTTTTTCAATGGCAAAAAGCAACGCAATCAGGATCGAAGTAATGGCAAAAAAATTAAAGGGCAATGATTGAAAGAAAAAGGTTATTCCGTCTTGAGGTGTGACAAACAGCGGAATGGTTCCGATAACCAATCCACTGATATAGATCGGCCATACATTGAAGGGGATGATCGTTGCAGCCGGAGAGGCGGTGGAGTCAACCAGAAAAGAGAGTTCCTCGTGAGAAACTTTGTGCTTGTCGTTGATGGACCGGACGGTTACCCCGGTCAACAGAGTGCTCACAGTGCCTCCCTGGTGAAAGACCATACCCATGAGCCAGGCGAAGAATTTGGCACTTCTTCTTCCACGGACCAGTTGGGCACTCACCCAATTGGAAAAATGCAACGCTCCTCCCGTACGGTTCCACAGACCGATCAGTCCTCCAAGCATCCACAAATAGACCAGCAAGATCAGGGCGAAACTTTGAGTTCCGATCGAAGGAATGAAATAGGTTTGAACGATATTGATTTCGCCTGCGATGATTCCACCGGCTGCGATACCGACAAACAGGGCAAAAATTACCTGCTTGGTGATGAAAGCCAGTGCAATGGCAAGCAATGGCGGCACCACAGACCAGAATCCGTAATGGTCATTGATTTTTGGAAATTCACCATAGAAGAGGGTTACTGCTGCAATGAGAAGAATAATAAGTGCACTCAACAGCCAGCGATGCGTGTTATTCATATGCAGATCCTGGTCTCGGTATTTTTATTATTTCGATCGTACGACTTCTCCGAACTTTCTGAATGTGAATGCTCCCTGGTCAAGGGCAATTCCACCGTTTACAATCACATATTCCATTCCTTCGGAATATTGATGGGGATCCTGATAGGTGGCACGGTCGGTGATATGTTTAAGGTCAAAGATCACTACATCAGCTATCATACCGGGACGGATGAGGCCGCGGTTATGCATGCCGAAGACACTTGCGGTGAGTGAAGTCATACTGCGGATTGCTTGTTCCAGAGACAGAATCTCATCTTCCAGGACATATTTTCTGATTTTCCTTGGAAACGTTCCGTAGTTTCTGGGATGGGGTACTCCTTCTCGTATGGGTGTCAAGCCGCCATCCGATGCCGTCATGTTCCAGGATTGCCGCATGAAGTTATGGATATCATCTTCATGCATGTTAAAAGACACGATGGAGGGATTGCCCAATTCAATTTGTGCCACAACCACTTGTTCAGGTGCGGTGTTGGTTTCATCGGCCACGTCCTGGAGGGTCCGTCCCTCGATCGATGGATCGGGTCTGAACAACCGGTATTGAATTCGGTCGGCACCTCCTCTTCGGTCCAGGTTTTCGAGAATTCCCTTTATGATGTCTTTGCGGGTTTCACTGTCGGCAAGTCGTTCGCGCAGTGCATCAATGCCTCCTTCACGCGCCCATGTCGGCACCAGGGCCGCGACAAGGCTGGTCGATGAAGCCTCATAGGGATACTGATCCGTAAAAACCGGCAACCCTTCTTCCCGGGCTTTTTCGATGTTTTCAATGACTTCTGCAGATTTCCCCCACACACCGGTTCCGAGTGCCTTGATGTGGGTGATGATCCCTATCACCTGGGTTTCCCGTGTGATTTCAATAATTTCGTTGACGGAGGCAACGACTCCAATCGAGTAATCCGATTCATCGCGAATATGACTTTGATGAACCCCGCCATATTCGGCGACAACATGACATAGTTCGATATATTCCTCCGTGGGTGCAAAAGTGCCTGGAACATAGAATATGCCGCTGGACAATCCGAAGGCACCATACTCCATACCTATGCGTACCAGAGTTCTCATTTGATCCAGCTCTTCCGGGGTTGCTTCACGGTTGGCTGAACCCACTACACTACTTCGTATCGATCCGTGGGGGATCAATTGGGCCACATTGACCCCGATTTCGTGGTTTTCAAGCTCCAGTTTCTGTGCTTCGAGATCGACCGGTCCGCCACCGTCGGGGTTTACCACGACCAGTGTAATTCCCTGGGCAAGCTGAGGTCGTGCAAAACTCAGTTCAGACGAAGACAACCCCTGACTTGCATGTGAGTGGGGATCGATGAAACCGGGTGCAATATACAGTCCGTCCGCATCGATGATCCTGTGTGCCGATGCATCAGAAAGATCACCCATGGTCTTGATCCGGTTTCCTTTTATTCCGATATCTGCATAATACCATGGATTTCCCGTTCCATCCAGAATTCGGCCGTTTTGAATCACTATGTCATAGGAGCCGATATCTGTCGAAGCCGGTATCCCTGTGAATATGTTGATAATGAACAACAGTGAAATGAATGTCAGCATGTCGGGATTGTTTTTAAAGTGAAAGGTTTCGAACAGCCTGGAATCGATTATTTTCCAAACTCTATGCATATTTAAACTCGCTCTCCACCTTTTGTAACTGATCCGGCATATCCAGTGCGGTCTTCAGTCCGGCCGAGGCAACAGTGGTTGTAAATTTCACAAACTATGGTGCATGGCAGTTAAAGTGTATGTGGTACTATTGACCTGCGAGTCATGATGTTATATATATTTTGAGGAAAAAATATGGGATAATCAAAATTTATATACATATTTTTTCCCCGGTGACTTTAGCAGTCTTTGAAAAAAGTCCCTTTGAATCGAAAAGTATTTCAGCAGGGTATTGTTGCGGTCAGGTATAGAAAAGTTAAGTCTGTTCATTTCAAAAAGGAGCATCCATGAAAACCAGGCGAACTATATTTGTTGTAATCCTTCCTCTCATTTTTATACTGAATCTAACGTCACAGAATTAGACCATGATGGAGATTATGTTGCATGATGATTGCACTGGAAAAACATGAGAATCTGCTTTAGTTGAAATTTTAAGCCAGGGTGATGTGATTGGCTCTGCACATATACCGACGTAAACGGCATTGCTAACATTCCTGTAGCATTGAGTGCAAGAGAACCTGAGGAATTGCTATCCACAATTGCACTCAGCCAGAATTACCCGAATCCGTTTACCAAAGAAACAAATGAAGAAATAGCTGCCCCCGCAGCCCAAACGATTACGGCGACGGTATACAATATTCCCGGTCAACGGGTAGCCTCCCGACAGATTCCGGTATCTGCCGGGTACCAGGTTATGATGAGTGGGGAACGCTAAGCGATTATTTAGGTGGCTGAAATGAAGCTGAAAGATATCCCGGAATGGTTTATTGGCTCACCGGTATGGATAACATTGCGTTCATCAGGGATAACTACCTGCATAAATCAAAAGATTTTGTAACAAACACTAATCATGATGCTCCTAACCTTAATATAAGTATTATGTTGAGCCCTGTTGTAAAAATAAATGTTGACTATATTCAGGTAAACTCACTACCTTAATATATTAGCATCACTATTATAATCGTTATTATATTAGCATCGTCAGATCCAATCCTAAAGTTGGCAAACTTGCGCTTTATCTTTACAGATGAAGCAGGGACTCTGGCGATGCTTTTTTATTTCTGCTACATCCGGTTATGCCGTTTCTTTCTTGCAAGTTTGAAAACTACCGCTTTCATCCACTTTCATCCGCTTTCATTAAGCCGGATTTCTCAGATCACTAGTCCGGTGACTGGAGCCAGATATCATATACTTCCACCAGATCGGCTTCATCGTCGCGAATATACTTCTCGGATCATTTACAAAAGGTGGGGAGTGATGCAGAATTGTAGTATCATCGGGGATGGAAAAAGAACTGTTGAAACTTATATTGCCCGAAGGTCTACTGGATCATTTTGACATTGAGAAGAT
>SLQC01000214.1 GCA_007131625.1 Balneolales bacterium
ACATCATTTACAAATTCAGGAGCTTCACCGATAATCGGGTTCAGCATTGCCTTTTTTGAAGTTACTTCAGTCGGAACCTTCACTTCATACAGGTGCTCGACGGCGTTGTCGACTGCGGCGAAATTACTTTTCAGGATCGCTTCACCTTTCTGTCCGTATGTCTTTTTGATAGCGTCTTTGATCGCTTCAACGGCTTTCTCCTTTGGTAAAATTTCGGATATTGCAAAAAAGCAGACCTGCATCACCGTATTGATGCGATTACCCATCCCGCTCTCCTTTGCAACTTTATAGCCATCAATACCGAAAAGGCGAATTTTCTTGTCGATAATCTGCTTTTGTACTTTTCCAGGAAGATTTTCCCAGAGATCATCGGCTCCATAGAATGCATTAATCAGAAACGTAGCGCCTTCGCGGGCGTAGCGGAGTATATCCATGCGTTCCACAAACCGGAACTGATGGCATGCAATAAAATCGGCCTCGTCGATCAGGTATGCCGACCGGATCTGATCGGGCCCGAACCGCAAATGCGAAGTGGTCATCGAACCGGACTTTTTTGAGTCGTATACGAAGTAACCCTGAGCATAAAAATCGGTGTTCTCACCAATGATTTTGATCGAGTTTTTGTTGGCGCTAACCGTACCATCGGCACCCAGGCCGTAAAACAGCCCCTGGAAAACACCTTCATTGCGTGTAAGGTTTGATGGATTTTCTTTATCTGATCCGGATACAGCTACTTTCCCGGCCGGTTTTTCATTACCATTGGTTATGGATCTGGTGCCGTCAAAATAAACAAGACTGGTGTGAGTAACATCATCATTAATTCCAACAGTAAAATGGTTTTTCGGCTTGATCTCTTTCAACTCGTCCAATATTGCTTTGACCATCGGAGGGGTAAACTCCTTGGACGAGAGTCCGTATCGACCGGCTATTACACGTGGTTCTGCGTCAAACTTCCTGAAACCTTCCACGCGGTTTTCCTGAAATGCGGTGAGTATGTCCTGGTACAACGGCTCGCCGGCACTTCCAGGTTCTTTGGTGCGGTCGAGAACTGACAGACTATGCGCACTATCCGGGATAGTATGCATAAACGCTTTCATATCAAACGGTCGGTAAAGGCGGACCTTGATCAACCCGACTTTTTCTCCGGCAGCATTCAACTTATCCACAGTCTCATGAACCGTTTCTGCACCCGAACCCATCAGTACCACTATGCGCTCAGCATCATCCGGACCATGGTAATCAAATAATTTATAGGCACGGCCGGTCAGTTCGGCGAACCGGTCCATGGTCTGCTGAACGATTCCCGGACATGCGTTATAAAATTCATTGGAGGCTTCTTTTGATTGGAAAAAGACATCGGGATTTTGTGCGGTACCGCGAATAAACGGATTGTCCGGTGTCATAGCCCGGGAGCGATGGGCGATCACGTGATCGTCGTCTATCATTGCACGCATATCGTCCAGGGTGATCTGCTCAATTTTCTGTTCCTCGTGTGAGGTGCGGAACCCGTCGAAAAAGTGGATGAATGGGATTCGGGACTCCAGAGTCGCTGCATGAGATATCATCGCCAAATCCATCGCCTCCTGCACGCTGTTGGAGCACAACATAGCCATTCCGGTCATACGCATCGCCATTACGTCACTGTGGTCGCCGAAAATAGAAAGTGCATGTCCGGCCACGGTTCGAGCGGAGACATGAATTACGGTCGGAGTCAGTTCCCCTGCAATCTTGTAGAGGTTCGGCATCATAAGCAGAAGCCCCTGTGAAGCTGTAAATGATGTCGAGAGCGCACCGGACTGCAATGCACCGTGAACAGTACCCGCAGCGCCGGCTTCACTTTGCAGTTCTATGACTTCAGGAACCGTACCCCAGATATTTTTTTTACCGGCCATCGCCCAGGCGTCGGACCATTCTCCCATAGGGGAAGCGGGCGTAATGGGGTAGATAGCGATTACTTCGTTGACATGATGCGCGATATATGCGGCAGCTTCATTGGCATCAATAGTTACAAGCGGTCGTTTCATATGTTTATAATTTGATTCATAATGTTCAGATGGAGCATCCATGTGTTAAATCATATGCCTGTGTGTCCAAATTATCGGCCATGGATGTTTCATGTGTTTATATTTTGCTATTTTCAAGATCACATGGAGCACTCGTGAGTTGTTATTATGCTCGTGTTTGCGGAAATCTCAACATAGGTGTTTCATGAATTTAAGTCTTTGTGATTCAAGCGGACACATGGAGCATCCATGAAATAATCATGCGCCTGTATTTCAAAAGCTTCTGACATGGATGATTCATTTAATATATCCTTTCAAAATATGGTAAAGATTAAATAATTACATTTATTTATACGTAACCGTTGATTCAAGCATCAGATGGCAATCGGCTACGTTTGCGCGATCTTCATAAATTTTGTGGCATGAATTTGTGGCATGAATAGGTGCTTTCGAATCACATGTTACTCCACAATAAAACAACACCGTCACTTGAGCTTCAAAATAAATTTCAATAATAACAAGGGCTTTTCTGTGACAATCTCTTATGCTCTTATGAAGACTGCGCATGCCTAATATATCCAATTATTGGAAAAATATCGAATCTCCGGCGGCACTTTTTTTTGAAAATCCCAAAAAGCTTACTATATCGATGTATGCACTGAATTTAAAATGAAAATAACTGTCACTTTACAATAATGTCAATTATATACCTGATGTTTCCGATATTGATAATGGCCTCCGTACCGCTATCCGACGACCGTAATTGCGACGAGCAGGCCCGGAAGTTAGATACACTTGAGGGAGTATTGCGGCTCTACGGCAACGAACCGTTCACCCGGGTCGCTCTGGTCACGGATGCCGAAGAGCGCTTTTTCCTGATGGCCGATAATGATAAGATAGGCCGGTTATGGAGCGACCAGCGAGGCCTGATTCGAATTACCGGTACGGTCGTTAAAAAATACTATCTGGGCAAACCGGCGAAGTTTATCGATGTAAAAAAATATGAGTGGATTAAAGATGATAAATAGTTCTCCGAAATTAACTTCATAAATCGATATTGAATTTCGGAACCTGGTTCATTGCATTTGTGATACCGGGCATCAAATAACAATCTTCGTCCTGATTATTTGACATTCGCCATACATTGGGCTGGTAAATACAGATCTTTAATTGGAGTAACTAATTGTAGCTCTTAAAGGCCAATGGTCTGAGATAAAAACCCCGTTTTCAACAATCTCATCTATCCGGAATATTAAAGAATCGAACTTTTCGCTAACAAAAATAAAATCAATAATTCTTTCCCTGTCTCTACTATAGCCATTAAAAGTAGTTTTCCCCATAATAACATCTTCAGCAATGTATTGAACATTCACCAAGGAATTGCTTTTCCCGAATTGTTCTGTAAGGAACTCATATTCTTCACCGCCTTGCTGGAGATTAAAATCACCGAGAGCAATCAACAGTCGATCACCAACAATTTTACTCATTTTGGAAGACATGATCTGTGTGGCCAATTTGCGAGCATCAGCAGATACGTGAGAAAAATGAGTATTAAAGAAAAACACAATCTCTTCCGACTCCTTATGTTTTAATTTAACCCATGTAACAATTCGGGGAAGTTGTGCACCCGGACCTATACTTCCTGGAATATTTGGGGTATCGGATACCCAAAATGTATCATGGTCCAGCAGTAAAAACACCTTTTTCTTAAAAAAGACAGGACAAGCCTCTCCACTCCTGTCTTCATTTCGACCATCTCCCACCCATTCATAGACATCAAGCATATTTTCCAAATCTCTAACTTGATTCTGTAATGGCTCCTGAAATCCAATAATATCCGGTGAAGTTTCCTCAAGGTATGATTTCACAATTGGCATTCTATATTTCCAGCTGTTAATCCCGTCATCACGATCCAACCTTATATTGAATGACATGACATTAAGTTCCATGGAAAAAGGTTTGTCATTGCAGGAAAAAGTAAAAAAGAGAGCAATTGCAGTATAGAAAGTTTTTTTAATACCTAACATAAAGCATATGACTATTTAATAGTACCACAAGTTCTGATGATTCATTTCCGGGTCGACACATTACCAAAGTAAACAATTTAACCAAAAGTGCTACCGAAGCCAGAGCATATCTGCGGGTTGACGCTTCTTTTTTGTCTGCTTGCATTTTTTAAACATCAATCCTATTCTGGTGAGTGTTATGGATATTAATAGAGATTTAGATATTAAATAAGTAATCATTTGCTGTTAACCGTGAAAAACAAAACCAGAAAAAAAGTTTGCTTACAACAATGGGAGATCAAGAGAGTTTTTCATGATTACTTAAGAATCTATATTACATTTGACTCAAAATTCATGAAATACAAATTGCAAAAGTGATCATTGCCGGATGGAAACGGGATCAATTGCAAAAGTACGAGAATACAACACAAGCTGCACCCTGGAAGGCATGATCAGTGTAGCTTTAAATAAACTGGTTAATATAACATTGCGATTTATGAAAGCCCTTGTCCTTGAAAAATACAATGAACTGGTCTATAAAGAGGTTCCCGATCCCGATACAGGTGATGATGAAGTACTTGTCAAAGTAAAAGCCTGTGGGATATGCGGTTCCGATATACATGGCATGGATGGCAGCACTGGACGCCGGATACCGCCAATCATCATGGGTCATGAAGCTTCCGGGGTCATTGTTCAGAAAGGCAGCGTGGTGAAGGATTGGCAAATTGGTGACAGGGTAACCTTTGATTCCACTGTATACCCATTAAATGACTGGTACACTCTCAAAGGCCATTA
>SLQC01000160.1 GCA_007131625.1 Balneolales bacterium
TACGCCGGCGTTTTTACTGGTGCCGCGGTCTGTTTCGATAAAAAACTATTTATTAAGAAACGGTTTGACGGCGGTCACAAAATACTCGAAATCGTCCAGGTGGTTCAAATACTCGTAAAGTCTTTCCATGTCGATCTTCACATAGTCGTGCACAAGAATGTTGCGCAGTCCAACCATGGATTTGGCTTTATGAGAAAACGTTGCGTCAATGATCTTAAACTTTTCAAGTGCTTCGATGCAGTCGCGATACGTATCGGTATTGCCGAATTTCTTTTCTTTCAGGCGGCGTTCAAACGCCTCGTTCATCATGTGACGAAGCCGCCGGGAATCTTGAAAATACTTCAGACACATGACACTGTAGTCGACATACTCGCTTTTGGCCTCTTTTTCATCAAAAGCGACACGGTTCAGAACCACCTCGCCCGTGGTGGCCACTTTCTGGGCAAAAGCGGGGTTCTTGTCGTACAACCGGTTCAACAGCGTTACATCCACCTTGATGCCCGCCCGGTGTTCCAGCTCGCTTTGCAGCTCGCCCAGGCGGAGCAGTTCCGATTCCGGGATATGCAATACGACAAACAACGGGAATTACTCAATAATGACTCAATCGGCGGTTTCTTTCCCGTTGTTCGACCAGAGCACAAGGGCATTTCTCAGAGATTTGTTATTCTTCATTTCGCGATATTCATTCTCTGTGACCACCAGTGTTCGAATACGCCGCCCGGTCAGAGATTCGGCTTTATAGGTCAGTTTTGCAAGATAGGGTTTATTGACACTCCCGACAATCAGGAGGTCGATCAGACCGGAGTCGATGCCGTTGGCATAGTCTCCGGTGACGAGGGCGAGTTTTACTGTGCCCAGTTTGTTAATTATCTGCTCCACACGGTCGAGCCCAAGATTTTTACGGGTCAGATTCATGAGCTCGGGATAGAGCGGATGTTTGGTATTGGCGCGATAGATGCGCCGGCGGCCTTCCTTCTCCGAGGTAATCAGGCCGGCATCAAACAGCCGGTTGAGCTCAATGCGGATCGCATTACTGGATACGTCGAACTCATTGGCGAGTCCGCGGAGATAGGTTCTGGTCTTGCTGTTTGAAAAAAACTTAAGCAGCAGCCGAACGCGCGTTTTGGATGAAATAAGGGTTTCTAACAAAATATCAATTATACATAGCTCCGCCTTGTGAGTCCCATTTTGTTGCTTCCCATTGACTCAGGCGTTATCCGACAGAAACACGCTGGTGCCGCCACGCGGCCGTCACGTTGTCTCCTATGCAGGTTTAGCAGTGCAGATCCACACTCACATATTCACGGGTATAAATCAGAACACAAATGCATGCCTTGAACGGTATACACGCAGAGAAATCGGAACTCCAGTGCATACCTTGAACGGTATACACGCAGAGAAATCGGAACTCCAATGCATACCTTGAACGGTATACACGCGGAGAAATCTGAACTCCAGTGCATACCTTAAACAGGAATACAGCAAAAATTTCAATCCTCTGTCAAACTTATACATGAATGAGTAGTATTCATTGTATCTACGAGTGCCATTTGCGATGATAAACACGTCTGCAGAAAGGTAAGACTTTTTTTATGTTAATATAAATTAATATTTTCAGAATTGATGATATGTGCCCGAAAACAGGTCTGACGGGCCGTATAGCCGGGTTTCAAGGGCCACCATCCGGCCGGTGAAAGCCGGTTCACGATCCAATTCCAGTTTCAAGATATCCCCGTTAGTGAACCAAACAGCATCACCCTTACCATTTCGGAAATACCGGCCGCATTTCAGTAAAAGATCTCTATATCATTGCGTACCAATCCTGTCGGTTAATGGTTCCGGAATAAGTTTTCGGGTTTACGGATTTGGGTTGCGGATGCGAATTGATCAAGGTTTATGGATTATGGGTTCGGATTGTGGTTTATGGTTTTCAGACGGTTTATCGCCGCGTTTTTTCAGAAAAAATTGAGTTCTATTGACTGCGAAAAACAGGCTTCGCATAAAGCTTTCTGTTGCGTTTACCTTCAAGCCATTAGTTACAAATAGACGCTGTTTCGAACAGAAATGCGATCATTTGCCTGTAAGTATTGCCGGTCTCAAGAGTCATTCATGCAGTAGTTTTTGATTTTGCCAACTTTCAACCACACTGTTATGATTATGAGATTCGCTATATACGTTTTCGCTTTACATCTTGCCGCAACACTACTGACCGGGACTGTCCCAATGCAAAGTGCTGTCCCATTACAAAGTGCTGTCCCATTACAAAGTGATGTGCCATTGAAAAGTGCTGTTTCGCTGAAAAGTGCTGTTATGCCGCATAGTACTGTTTCGACAATGGGTGCTGTTACATCGCATACATCGCAGTATGAAATTCCGTCGCAGAAAACAGTTTCATTACAGAGAGCTATTCCGTCGCAGAGTGTTGTTCCATTCAAAGCGTCACCTGATCTGCCCGGGGGATCATATGAAACAACTGGAAATGAACTTGTAATTTCCGTGTCGGACACTGAACGGTTGCCCGGCGAGCCGTTCTCTTTGATTATTGATGCAGAGTCGGTTGCACACCTGCAATATTTAGGGTTGGAATTGGCATATGACAGCACTCGCTTTGTCTTCGAGGAAATAGTGCCCGGAGCCCTGTTTAACGGAGAGGCCGTATCGTTCGCCGGGCATCTTCCGGATGCGTCACTCGGTGCTTCGGTAAGCAGCAAGACCGGCGAGGTCGGCGGATCGGAGTCGCTATTATACCTCCATTTTTCGGTGAAAGAAAAGGCCGGGTCGGGCACTATTCCATTTATACTGAACCATATGGAAGCCACCGATGCTGAAAATATGCCGATAGAATTTGACTTCAACGAAGAAGTCCAGCTGGAAATACCACCCCACCTTGTCGAAGCCGGCATTACGGCTCCCGGTTCGATCGCCCTGCCTCAGGGTGGCGAACAAACGTTTCTTTTTCGGTTGGAGGCGGATGGAGTGACCGAAACACATGTCCGGGAAAATGACCTGCTAAAAGCTGAAATCGGTATTGTATCACTCCAGGAATTGACAAATGGAAATGGTGGCGGAAACATGTCCAACAGCGGTATACAAGACGAAGAACTCCCACCTGAACATCCCGGTAACTGGCCGGATGAGGCGTGGTTCGACCTGACCTATACCGGCTACTTCGATGAAGTACACCATTTCGAAGCTGATTTCCCGGCAGAGCTTGCATCGGGAACCTGGCTGGTGGCCGGACGCTTTCAGTTTGAGGAACAACCCCGGCTCTATGCCGGCTATTCTTCTGACGGCGGTGGAATATGGGACGGAGTACAAAATATCAGTGCGGAAGTTATAGTTACCGCGCAACGCGTCAGTATTGCATACTGGAGTTTTGACAGCGAGAACTGGGACATCGACACCGGTATCTTTTATAATCTTGCGACAGATTCCACATCCGGATCCGGGCAGCTGCCAGACCCGGAATTTTCACCTGACTCTGCTCAATCCCCGTCAGCCGGCACCTTTTTTACCATCAAGGGAGCTGAATTCAACGGCTGGATCAGCGGCTCACCCGGACGTGCGCCCAACTCAAACAACTGGCACATCGAGTGGGATGAAAATGAAGAAGCAATTGAAAAGTATTGGTTGGCCCGATTATCTGGAGAAGGTTACGGCATGTTAGAGGTCTCCTTTAAAATGAGCGGGTCCGGGACCGGTCCGCAGGATTTCAGTTTGGAGTACAGTTTCAACCGCAGCGAATGGCATCCTGTGCCGGGGAGCGAGATTCAGGTAACTTCATCCTTCACAAACCATCAGATCATGCTTCCGTCCGACTCCGATGATTCGTCTGTTCTGTATCTCCGATGGCTGCGTACCGACGACCAAAACATTAATGGAGATGATATAAGCAACATAGGAACCAATCGCATTGATGAAGTCCGCATCACCGGAGTTCCTGTCGATGATTCCGTCATGATGGTTTGGCCCGGTGACACGAAAAACAATGAAGTTGTTGACGAAGCGGATGTCTTGCAAATCGGATATTACTGGATGTCGAAAGGTCCGGCAAGGATACCGCAACAAGTTGTCTGGCAGGCACAACCGGTCATCCGGTGGATTCCGGAGGAGGCGGGTTATGCTGACACAAACGGTGACGGCATCATTGATTACCGTGATATCATGGCCATCGGCCTTAATTACGGCAAAACCGTGGACGCAGCGCCCCCGGAAGAGACAGATATTGCCGTTTCGGAATCAGCAACCATTTCAACCGGTAAAGTTCCAAAAATCACACTTCCGAGGCTTGACCGGGATGAATCGATAACCCTGAAATTGGTCAGCAGCGATTCACTGCCACTGCTCGGACTTGCATCCCGATTCCACATCAATGGTCTATCAGCCGATGACCTGGAAATTACCTACTGGCAGTCCGGTGCATGGGCCGACAGCTGGCGTGACTCCGATCGGCTCATCAGTTTTCAGCACTTCGCTGTTCCGGCAATAGCAGACGGGCAGAATCATAATTCCTCAGAACACACATTTACCGGATCATGGGCTCACAAAGGTGTTGCAAAACCGGTAAAAGCAAAACAGTTGCTGCATCTTACCATTAAGGCGAACTGGTCATGGGAGCAGACACCGGAGCTTCAATTGACCCGACTAACGATTATGGACGGACAGGGCAGGCATTACACCCCTGATCCCGGAATCATCACTTTTCACTCGAATCAGATCGACGATCCGAATGAACCAGGTCCGGAACCACAAAAACCCGACCGAACCCGACTTCACGCCAACTA
>SLQC01000379.1 GCA_007131625.1 Balneolales bacterium
CCTTGCGATCCGTAACAGCTACCCATCGACGTCCGGTACGAATGATGTTATCATCCTGGAATCGGCTCATGATCCGGCTGGCAGTTTCCGTAGAGGTTCCGGTCATGTCGGCCAGATCTTTTCTGGACAGAGGCAGGTCTATGAGAATGTCTTCCTTTTGTAGTTTTCCAAATTTGTCTGCCAGTGACAATAGCACACTGGCAATTCTTCTTTCAACGTGTGAAGTTGTCAACTCCCGGATGGTATTCCGGGCCCTGTTCAAGCGCCGGGCATTAATGCCGATCAATTTTATCGCGACATCGGGATGGTCATGCAGTATGATTTCAAAAGCCGGTTCATCAATGGTCATCACGCAGCAATCCGTATGAGCATAGGCCGTTTCCTGGTACTGTTTATCCCCTAACAGGGGGAGTGATCCGAAATACTCACCCGGTTGTAACAGGTCGAGGAGAACATCTTTTCCTTCTTCGGTATGATGGATCAGGCGAACCGCTCCGAACACCAGAATTCTTAGATATATAGCTCGTTTCCCCTGTTGATATATGGAGTCATCATTTTCAAAATGATGGACACTGAAGGGAGTATTGACCGTTTGTAGTGTTTGGCAGCTCGACGATCTGACCTTTGCCGGACGCATAGGCAGTGAATGGGTAGCCGGCGACGCACCTTTCTGGATGCTTCCGATACTTGGCGGAGAAGAAACCATGCGTGGCTTTCATCTCAGACGATTTCGCGATCAGGCCATGGTTCATTACAGCCTGGCACTGCGCAAATGGCTTGTTTCCCTTCCCTTTTTAAATATGAGACTCGGTTTGCAGGCATTTACCGACAACGGCCGGGTTTTCGGAAACGGTGATTCCTTTTCCGATCTGCTGAAGAATCATCACCGGACCGCCGGCGGCGGATTACTGATTTCCGCTTTTACAAGTGATTTTATTATTCGTGCCGATTATGCGGTATCGGAAGAGACCGGACGCATGTATATCAACATCGGCTTTGTGTATTGACAACCGTTTTTGGGAGTAACATATGATCTTTTTTTTCAGACCATGGATGTCTGCAGTCCGTACAGGATCACTCAAATTTCCAGGAATTCCGTCTCTGTTTTGTATTTTGGGGCTATTTTTCCAGGGATGTTCCACCAAATCCCTGCAGGAATATACCCCTGTCACAAAATCACTGGAATTGCCTGAAAGTGCACTGTATAACCTGGGTGCCGCGATCCGCATTCCAACCATCTCCTACGAAGAAGCTGATCCGGAAGAATTCGACACGCTTCAATTCAGGAAATTTCATGCATTTCTCGAGGAACGGTATCCCCTGGTGCACACCTGCATGAATGTGGAGACGGTAAATGAAATGAGTCTTATTTTTGAATGGCCGGGTCTGAATGCGGGAGGAAACTGTCCGGACAACTCCAACCGGGCGCACTCCGGTATCGACAGAGCAAGTTCCGGCAGTGAATATTCTGATAAAAAGAGTTCCAATAGTGAACGTTCCGGTGTGGTGTATACCGGGAGTGAAAAATCCGGAAGTGTATCTTCAGAAAGAGAAAGTTATGCGAAAAACAGTCCCGAAAGAAAAAACCCCGGCAAAAAACCGGTGCTTTTGCTGGCGCATATGGATGTCGTACCGGTTGAAGATTCGGCAAGCTGGACACATCCTCCGTTTTCCGGCACCTTGGAGGACGGGTTTGTGTGGGGACGCGGGACGCTCGACGACAAAGGCAGTATCATTGCGATCATGGAAGCTTCCGAAAAATTGCTTCAGGAAGGTTTCATACCACAGCGATCCATTTATTTCGCGTTCGGACATGATGAAGAGATCGGTGGACGTGACGGCGCACTGGAGATGGCACGACGATTTGACGAACGCGGAATCCGCTTCGAATATTCCCTGGACGAAGGCGGCATGGTCACCGAAGGGGTGGTCCCCGGAATGACCCCTCCGGTTGCACTGATCGGTATTGCCGAAAAAGGGTATTTGTCGCTGGAATTGACGGCCCGTGGCCAGGATGGACACTCATCCATGCCTCCTGACGAAAACAGTGTTGTGATTCTTTCGGATGCTGTCGGCAGGCTGCAAGATGAACCATTCCCCGCCCGTTTATCTGAATCGGTCAACATATTTCTCGATCACGTCGGGCCGGAACAATCATTTTTTAACCGCCTGGCCATTAACAACCGGTGGCTTTTCCGGCGAATGATCATCCGCTCCTACAGTGCCTCTGCATCTGGCAACGCAACAGTTCGAACGACTATGGCGCCCACCATGTTGCGGGTGGGAATCAAAGACAATGTCATTCCCGCTGAATCGCGGGCTGTCGTCAACTTCCGGCTCCTTCCGGGAACCACAAAAGAGGATGTAATACGCCATGTGGAACAGGCAATGGATGACAACCGGGTCGAAATACGGCAATACGGCAATTATATGCCGGCCTCACCGGTATCCTCTCATGAATCGCCTGGATTCATACGCATCAGGGATCTTGCAAGAGATCACTTCGATTCGGTGGCTGTTGCACCCTACCTTGTTATCGCCGGAACCGACTCACGTCATTATACCGAAGTTGCCACCGATTCCTACCGCTTTTTACCCAACCTGTATGACAGCGAAGATCTCGGCCGGATTCATGGCATCGATGAACGTATCAGTTTCGACAATTTCCAAACCATGCTCTCCTTTTACTATCACTTCCTTGGGGATCATTAATACCCTTTAACCTGAACACATTACGGAGGAACAACAAGCTAAATCATAATTGCCGGTTCCCGATTATTTTTATCCTTTTCGTTATTCTGCTTATTACTTCAACATCAACTATACAGGCACAGATTTGAACTTGCTGTTCGATTTCCTTTGGCACCGGATGACAAATCAATCTTTGACATGGAAGCATCAAAATCACTTGCTGTTCGACTTCCTTTGGTACCGGATGACAAGGGATTTGCTTCATTCTAAGGAAGGTTTTCCGATCCGGATCACGTGGAAGTTTTTGCCTTTGACTTTTTAACGATATCCGGCAAGATGCATGGACAATTCAACAGTCGCCAAGGATTTCAGTTTCATTGGCAGACAGGCTCTTCCATTTTAATCGACAACGAAAGAATGGAGGTTTGCGGCCGGCGGGATCAGCACACTTCATTCCAAAGCTCCAAAAGTAACGTCTAACGTAAGTCCGGCATAGATTAGTTCCGGATTGAGATTCGCTACACCGGTAAGCCCCAAGCCGATAAACTCTGTGCTTCCCTGTGCTCCATGCCAGAACTGAAATTCAACGGGAATGCCCAGGGTATATCGCGACCCTTCTTCCGCATCCAATATCCGGATGAGTCCGATCCCCCCGGACAAATGGGCCGGGACATCATCGGAGAGCCATCGTCCGAACATCAGCCCAAAGACTCGAATCACGTCCAGATCGGGGACGTATTTTTTTATTAGGCCAAACATGTAATCGCGGTCGGGACTGGTTCCGATCTGCTTCAGACGGCTTATTCGAGCCGAAAACACATTTCGATTGTATTTGAGTGATATGCCGCCGCGATACATGCTGCCGAATGTGCTCAGTCCGACTCCTCCGCTTAGCCAAAATTTGTAAGAGACGGGTTCAGCCGATCCGGAATCTATTATTTGGATACCGGTGGTGACGGCGTCAGCACTTATCCGAGGGGCGGCTATGTTTCTTACTTCCGGAGTTCCTCTGCCTACGGGGTCTTGTGCTGATGCAGCAGATGTAACAAAACCGGTTTCCATGACAGATAAAAAAATCAGATATATTACATGTCGTAAATTGGATCATTTACAAAAGGTGGGGAAGTACCGCTGTGGCACTTCGTGATTGATGAGCATAAGCACTCACAAATCAGGGGCAGGGTTATATCACTGCCCGGCATCCCATACTGCTACGGTATCCATAGTGGTCCCACTTGTTTACATCCTGCAATAATATCATTCCATTAAAAAAGTGAGACCAAGCCGGAGCTTGATCCCACAGGTCCTACTTGGCAGATTTGGAAAGCGTCTGAGCGACGCGGTGGTAGCGCCTGGCTGTCTGGGCGGCAGCCTTGACGCTCGACTTGGTAGACCGGTAAAGGTTGACTGCGAAGTATGCGGTTCCGAGAACCAGGAATGTTTCTAACATGGTGATCACCGTAGATTAGATTGAGGTTTGATAGCGGAGCGTTCCACTACATCAAGACTCAGGGGCATCGGAATTTTCAACGAGTTTGAACAACTACATCCGATTTGACCCCCACCCCCTTTTCTTACATATCTCCCGTCCGCATTCTACAGGGTAAAAAAAGCGTCGCTATATTTTTTTTACTGGATAAAGGTCAAACGATTTAACTGTCGGGATTAATCAGGATTATGACGCTGATCCAGAAATTCGAGTAAGCGTTTAACGGGGATTTTCACCGTTACCAGCTTGATGATGACCGGTTCATCATGCTGCGTAACCGGGAACAGGACGCCAAGGACGTGTTACGGTCTATGGCAGCGGGACCTCAGACGGTCGCGACGAGCAAGGCGCCGGCCATGGCAGAAGAGGAGACCGATGACGAGCTGCCGTTCACCATGGACCTGTTCACCTTCGGGTGTTCAGGTTCTGTTTTTTCTATAGAAGGATTCGGCGCACCGTATTAAATCAGGATTAGAGAACATTTTACCAATCAGCTTCTGTTGGCATCAGTTAACTTTTCCAAGAGTCTATCTGCGTCTTGTCGATTATCCCAAATTACAAGAATTTTGATGAATTGAGGAGTATTGACATAAAATAGGGA
>SLQC01000041.1 GCA_007131625.1 Balneolales bacterium
CGGACAATTGGCAAGTGGCAGCTATATCTACCGCCTGCAAGCCGGTGACCAGGTGCTGACCCGGCAAATGATGCTTGTTAAATAAGGATTATATGATTGCTGTGTAATAATATCCTCTGGGTGGCTGCAGGGAAAGCAGTTACCCGGAGTTTATTATTATCTGCAATCCATACTGCAGGACATGGACCTGTATTGGCATTCTATGATCTGACTGCTTCCAGGCCATGACCAGTGCGACTGCTTTGACCCGCTGCTGCGTGAATTCATCAACCCGAAACATGAACTGGCCATCCTGGCCGACCAGTTTCCATGGCAGCAAATAGAATCCCGGTTTGCTCCGCTTTATTCACAAAGCGGCCAACCCGCCAATCCGATCCGACTTATGGTGGGTCTGTTATTATTGCATCGCATTTACAATCTCAGCGATGAAGGCGTTGTCGAGCAATGGATCGCTAATCCCTTTTACCAATATTTTTGTGGGGAGGCCCGATTTCACGGGATGGATCGGGAATCAAATGAATGCCTTGCTGGCCTGCTCCGGTTACAACCTGAGAAAGCGCTTGAAACAGATCAGCCGTGATATTTTTGTCCCAATTTTTCGAGGGCTGTACAGTTGGAGTAACCCTCTGTAATTTGCAGCCGCTTAACCAAAACAACAAATTCTGAGTTCTTCAGGGACGACTAAGTAATCTGTGGAAATCAAACTAAATTGGAGTATTTTTTATTGAGAATTGCTAAGATTGGGTTAATCTCCAAAAAACCATTATGAAAAAACTGCTCTTTATTTCTTTGCACTTCTTGATAATGTGCTCAGCAGAACATACTGCCGACAGTGACACTTCGCATTCCGTAATTAAGCCTTATACGGAAAATCCGCATTTTCTTGCCTGGGATGGAGTGCCGATTTTTCCTCTGGGTCCGACTGGATATCACGCCTGGACACCGATCACCCGTCCAGCTACGGTCGATTTTATTGCCCAGATGAATCGGATGAATCAGATCATAGAAGAAATCGGAAGTCCTCATATCCGGGGTTTCATGAGGTTTCTGCCCTATGACCCTCTCAATCATCTTCATGACGGATCGGTGGAACGGTTCCTGCAACCATGGGTGCAGCTCGAAGACGAGCGATACGATCTGTCAAAATTCGAGCCCGAATGGGAGGAACGTATGATCGAATATCTGGACGCGGCACTTTCACGGGAAATCGTCGTTTCGATGGAGGTTTGGGATGACTGGTCGGTGACGCGTGGGGTCGGTGGTAGCTGGGACCCGGGTGAAGGAGCGGCCTGGAACGGACACCCTTTTAATCCCAATAACAACATCAACTTCGATGAGACAAAATTACCCTCCGTCACTACCGAATGTGACGCGCCTTTTTACAGGACCATTCCTTCGCACAGTAATATTGAATCCGTACTCGAATTGCAAAAGCTGTATGTAGACAAAATTCTGCAAATTTCGTCGGATTATCCTAATGTGCTCATCAACATTTCAAATGAAAGCCGTGCTACGATGGAATGGAGCCGGTATTGGGCAGAATACGTCCGAGAAAGAGTTCCGGAAGGCGTCATGATAGGTGATATGCCTTCAACGAACCGGCAGGATGGTGGCGGAGAATGCGAGCATGCCTTCAGTCCCGCTACCCTGGTAACGGATTCTCTCTATGATTTTGTTGATGTCGCGCAGGGTGTTTCACGTCATGAATTTGGAAGTCCAAGGGAACAGGCATTGGGAGGAGGTCTCAGGATGTATGAATATCGCCGGGCAATGACAGAGTCCGTCGGACCCCGACCTTTGATTGTTTCCAAAGACTATACTCGGGGAGATGAAGGTGGCGATATTGTTCTTTGGAGTCGGTTTATGGGTGGAGCCGCGGCCGCACGATTTCATCGACCGGGAATGGAGCATGGTGATGCTCTGATAGATTTTCAACATGATGCTGTTCATCGATTGGGTTATTTTCTTGCCGAAATACCTTTCTGGAATATGTATCCCGCTCATGATATTCTTCAAAAATATGATGACACCATCGGTGCCAATGTTATGGCAGAACCGGAGGGCCATGTTGTAGTTCAACTTCTGGATGTTAGAAGGAGACAAAGGCTTGCTTTGGATGTAAATACGAGAGAATGGACGGTGCGATGGATCGATCCGTCTTCCGGACACGAACTTGAACGTCAATCCCTGATATCTGAAACACCGATGCTTGAACTTGACATTCCTGTCGATAAGGAACATCTCATTCTGCACTTGCAACCTTAATATTGCTTGCCGCTGTTTTACAGATCAAATCCGCCAGGAAACACCGGTCCGGCAAGCTTGGAGATAAACATGCATAATCACTCGTAAATCCGGCCTGCCATTAGCATGCTTGGGATGTGATTTGTCTTTCTTGATCAGTTCGCAAGGCATTGAAAAATCGATAAATTTTTGCTCATAGAAGCAAATACACTATTTTACCGTATTCTTACAGGTATTAATCAACACGGAGAAAGTCTGAGAAATTCGTCATCTCTGGATGGTCACGAAAAAAGACATTTTGTGTCATCCTATTTTGAGAAGGCAATTATAAACAAACTCGAATACAATATCTCACTTAATGTTAATCCAGTAATGATAATTTTCAAAAAGTATATAAAAAGGTTCTTTTTGCATATTAGATTAACACTTTCAATGTTGCTTGTATTCGCACTTATGGGTTTGGAGGCTATAGCCAATGACCCAAATAATCCAAACATTCTTATGATCGTAGTAGATGATCTGAATGACTGGGTTGGAGTTATGAATGCTTCCTGAAAAAGGTATCTGGGCCAAGCACACATTGTGGGAAGAGTCTACCCGGATTCCTATGATTATCCGCCGTCCGAGCGATGGCGCTACATCCGCTACGAAGACGGAGCCGAAGAGCTTTATGATCACTGTACGGACCCTAACGAGTGGAGAAATTTGACATCCGGATCAGAAAATATAAATGTTATCGAAGGACTACTAAAGCATTTGCCGGCAGAGGATGCACTCACGGATGTAAATACAAATGGTGGCTGGAGATATTATCAGTACTTTTTAGATGTTATCGAAAGAACCCGAAGTGACCGATGATCTGATAAATAGACAAAAAAAGTTATCTGGAAAAAGCCATGGAAATCAAAAATGACCCCAAAAATTTGCAGGTTAAGGAATATTCAAGTTTACAGTGGAAATCGACGGGAGTTTTGGCGAAAAGCCAGCACTTCCAGAAGGCAAGCGCACATCGAATTGGAGGCCTGATACTGATTTTCATTGTCAGTATGGGCTGCGTTGTATCACAGGCATGCGGGCAATTACAAGATTCGCAGGAATTGGAAGACGAAATCCTGCAGGCAGTACTCGAACATGCCGACAATGTGCTGGAGCACGATCGCGATCAGTGGAGCGGAAAAGACACCCCCTTTTTGCAGACGGACTTAACCTCGAAACGTTCAAACCCGCAATTTGGCGGCACGACGGGAACGAGTATTACATCTCCAACTACGCCAGTCAACAGAATCTGATGCGTACGCTGGTCGCCTTGAGCGAACTTACCGGAGAGGACCAATACAAGCAGGCAGCGATGAATGCAACCGCTTATATGTTCGACCATCATCAATACGAAAGCGGACTCTTGCCCTGGGGAGGGCATCGGTTTTTAGATTTGAAAACCCTGGATGATGTGTACGGTTTTGATACCAATTCCCATGAGCTGAAACGGCATTTCCCTTATTATGACCTTATGTTCGAGGTGGACAAGGAAAGCGCAACGCAGCTGGTCAGAGGCTTTTGGGAAAGTCATATTTATGACTGGAGCAATGAGTTCTATCACAATCGCCATGGCCAGTGGGTCGATACAGTACCCGAGGATATTTGGGATCGTTCTTTCAGTGATCCCGACGCCCATCAGGTGATTGACCGCGGTACGATGGTTCATACCAGTAACGACCTGATGTACGCCGCCGTGCATTCATTTAGCCATAATCCGAATCTGAACCTGACAACCCGCAATGCCGAACCAGAAGCGCTCCTTTCATTTCTGGAGCTGTACCAGGCACTCGAAGAGTCGGCCTATCTGGAGATGGCCAAAAGAATCGCGGAAAACATTCTCGCACAAAAATTCCACAATGGATTCTTTGTGCAGAGTGATGAACACGCGCATGTCCGGTTTGACGATTCGGAACCATTTGCTCTCCTGTCACTGGTCGCTGTTCTGCGTGGAAAACCAGAGGCCATGCCTCTATATGCAAACGGAAGTTCCTATATTCACGGCCGTTTTGATGGTGAAGGACGAACCTACGACCACCAAGTTATCTGGTCGGATTGACTAATCGCAACGTATAATAGTCAAAATATAGTAGTTCTTGAAAATTTAAGTAAATCATAATGACTGGATCAACCTGGAGTACGACGGTGACCTGAGAATGATTCATTACTTTGTGCTGAGTGGAAATCGACGGGCTCAGACGCATGTTTGCTCCTTTGCACGATAATAAAACATTTATAAATGTTTTAGAAATAGTTCCATGACGATTTTTTCCTATTAAATCAAGTTTATTTCCTTAACTTAATTTTTATAATTAAATTAAGTTAAGGAATACAAATCCTGTCGATTTTCAACCTTTTTTGGTTAAACCGGTAGTTGAACTTTTTAAGAAATGTAATCATATGTATATGGCAGTTTAAAACTGGAAACAGTTTCAAAACATGATTTTGACGATAAACAGCAGGTGTCGGCAAAGAAATCAAACATAATAATTTATTAAAA